>JBAZEV010000053.1:0-12096 GCA_041653695.1 Bathyarchaeia archaeon | reverse complement strand
ACGGTGGCGGTGTTCCAAGTGGTACAACTGCAGTTCAGCAAACATCCGTTGGCGGTCCAGGTAATGGTATTGGTATTTCGTCGGCATATTATCTTCGAGCCTCGTCTGGTGCTACCGGTAACAAAGAGTGGAGTTTAACCTCGTATGAGGAAAACTCTGCCCAACAGATTGCACTTAGACCCGCTTCGTCTGATTACCGGTTAGACCAAGAAGTTCAATGGACTGGTGTCCCATATAATCTGCCAAATGAGTATCTTGCAATTTATGGCGGTACTATGGGCGCTGAAGACATTGCCGTTGATGTTTGGACTGGCTCTGGCTGGCAAAACGTTTTCACTGATTTGTCTGCGGGCTGGAATAATGTGTCTGTTAGTCAGTGGTTGTCTTCGTCCACGTTTACGATACGTTTCAGGGACGTAACAACAGTGAATGATGCAACTCCTGACACTTGGTTTGTAGATGTTGCCTTGTTGCATGTGTGGAATCAAGGAGAAACATATGAACTTGATTTGGAAGTTCAGTGGACTGATATTGACTACAGTAAAGCAAACGAACAACTATGCATCTATGTTGGTTCAACAAGTGGAGAAAACCTTAACGTCGATTTCTGGACCGGCGCAGAATGGCAGAACCTAATCAGCGGTCTTCATACAGATTGGAACAACGTAACAATTTCCGATTACCTCACATCATCAACGTTTACAATACGTTTCATCGGTGCAACAGAAACAGGCGACACCGTTCAGGACACTTGGGCAATAGATGCAACCTTAATACGCAGTTGGAACTAGACATACTATTAGGGTTTGTTTCAACCCTTGGCACCATTACAACCTTTACCCAAAAACTGAGGCAGCTATAGTTGCGGATAAAAATCTCTGAAACTTCAGGAACAATAATCACTCTGGTTGGAATTGCCTTGATGTTAATCACATTCGCTTTTGCATACGTTCACCTGACTGAGGAAATCAACGTTTTACCCCTTTCAGGACTCACGTTTTATTTAGGTGAGCAATTAACGCCCATCATCGAAGCTGGTATCAGGCTTCTGTACTTGGTTGTGATGGGTTGGATTGCCTCTAAAGTAACCATTATCGGTATAACAGTACTGATGAAGGCACGCGTTGAACGCTCTAAGATGGATACTACTGCCGAATGAAACAACGTTTTCTGTGTATGCAGTCGCAAAATTTTCAGAAATAAAAGAGTACTTTCTTAGAACATGTGTGACGTCTAGGAGTTCGTAGGCTGATTTACAGTATTTGTAATGTTTAAGTTCGCTGACTCTGTTTCGTTACTAATTGTTGTCGGTACCTTAACTGAGAGCAGCAATAAACAACAATTGTGCCGGCGTTGATTTGTTTGAGTAAAGAGTTAGGTCTGCGGCTCAAATGTTCTTGTTTGCTGTGATTTGAATTATTATTTTAGAATCAAACTAAGTATAATCCACACAATGTCGCCGTAGGTTAATGCAACGATTAACCCCAGTGTTACAAAGATTAACAGCGGCAACCCGGGAGTCGCCCAAACTGTTTCGTCAAGGTTTTGTTCTTTTATGTTGTCTTTGATTCGTGCAACTATGTCTTCGCGTTCTTCGTCTTTAGGAAACACCAGTAACTTCCTTTTCTTTGTACCATCTTCAGTTACTTCAACGTCCTCAAGTGGATACATGTGTCCATGTTCAAATTTAGTTAATCCAATTTTGTAGCCACTAACAAGTGCCACAACTTTGCGGCCAAACGACTCTTTTTGCAGTCCTTCAAAGACACTTTTTTTGTGCACACCCGTCCAGATGATGTTGCGGAAAAGTGCATAAAACACGCTGAGTGCACCAAACAATACGCTGTTTGTGAAGATGGTTAACGGAAATATCGGCGAAAACAACCCTTTGGGCAATGGAAGAATACTGCTTGGAAACACAGGTAACGCTAAGGCGATGCACATCAAGGCTTTGGCGTCTGCTCCTCCGAATCCGCCCACATAAAATATTGCAAAGCCCAACGTTGTGGTTATTGCAAACGCTAGAACGTATGTTACTAGTAATTCAGGGGAAAACAAAACAAACTGTAATCCCGTGAGTATCAAGGCTATTGGACCGAAGATTATCCATACTTTGTTGCTTACTTCTCTTGTTTTGTAGTCGCTCCATGATGCGTAGATCAAGAAGCTGAGGCACAAAACTGTCCGGGCAATGTCAAGTATCTGGTTCACGCTATGTCATCTGCCAAACTGTTTTAAAAAGAGGGTATAAAAACTCTGGGGAACCAGTATTTTTTTGTATTAACTGAAAAAGAGAAAATTGGGGTTACGCTTCTGCACTGAATGGGATACTGATTCCTTCTTCGGTGACTACTTTGAAGTAGTATCTGTTTCCGCTAGTCCAGTCAAGGTTGAATGTTATTGTAATTGATGCCCCTGCTTCTATGATTCCTGAATTTTCATAATCTACACCGCTCATCTGCATAAGTGAAGAAGATGAAGTTCCTGAATATGCTTCAACTGCTTTGGCGTTAGATGTTCCCGAATTTCTTATGACGACTTCAACTTTGTCTGTGGTGCCTTCGGTGTAGTATCGGACGTTTTCAACGCTTAGCACTGCTCCTGCATTGCTTGTGGTGGAGCCTGTAAATGTCATGACCCAAGCATAGGTTACGATAACTGCTGCGACTGCGATAACGATCAAGAGTAAAGTGGCTAGAATTGGCGAAATTCCCTTTTTCGATTTCATTATGCTTTTCATCGTTAGACTTCCTATGCTCAGAACTTCGCCGTTTACAATATTTAACAAGTATGAATCCATGATATGTATTGGCTGTAGTTTTGTATTCTGAATCCAAAAGTGAATAATGTGCCATCGGTGACTCTTTTTTATTTTTGTTCTTCATTATTAATGTGTAAACTATGTTGCAGAATTTTTGGCAACGTTGTGGTCTTTTTTAGCTATTTCCGTTTTTAACAAAAAAATCCACCAAACGTAGCACCTTTTTTTGTGTATGTTAATCCATGACCTCAAACACCAGTGGGGGTGTTACTGTTCTTGTTTCCAGCTTAACCATCAGTAACCCTTCTAGGAAGCCTCGTAAAAACTCTGAGTTGTTGATGAGTGGTATTCGGATTATTATAAACTTGTTTTTCAGGTAAAAATCGCCAAAGCCTTGAACACGTAACCTCTTAAAGACGTCGCTCCATTTCTGGGGGTCTTCGGGTTCTATGTCTACGCTGGCTTCGATTGAAACCTTGGCCATTTCTCCAATTTCTTGGCCTACTTCTCTCCATTTTTCTTTTGGAACAAATTTGAGCAAAATGTCAAGGAATTCAACGTTAAGAAATACTACGCGGCTGATTCCGATGTAATATTCGCCGGGAAACTTCCAGTCATAGATTCGCATGCTGCGGTAAACGTCTAGCATCTTTGAGATGAGCGGTTTTATTCCCGGTTCTCTCCCTTTTGTTATGAGAGAATCGATGTATTCTCTTTCGTCTTCGTCTAGAATTATTGTGGTTCTTTTGACTGGGTGGTCTTTTGGAGACAAGAGTGTTCCTTCCTGCTATGATTAATATGCTTGCGAGCATATTTTATATGTTTCGATTCTGAATCCTATAGTTAAAATCTGAATCCCCTATATATGTGCTCAGAATGATTTTGGAATGTTTTAAGTAACGTATGGTGAATAAAATGTAAACTTGATGTGAAGTTCATAAACGTTAATTACCAAATTACACGAAAACAATCTGCAATGTATCAAAAAGGAAGCGTGAAAAAAAAATGGAACCACCTCTGATTTACCAAGTGGATCTAAAAACCCTTGAAGGTGAAGGAGACTTTCCCTGTCCCTGTTGTGGAACAATAATTTCTCCCGAAGACGAAACCGAAGACGTCTACACAATACTGGACACAGTAGTAGCCGGTGACGACCTAGAATCCTTAGTCATCGAATGCAACCACTGTAAAAGCCAAATCCGATTGACTGGCTTTTCCGTCTGATAAAAAGTCAATTTTAGTTTCCACCCTTTTGAAGTAAACAATCTTTTAGGTCTGCTTCTAGAAGAAGAATGGAATATACTGCCTGGCAACAAACCTTGCCCCAAGGCTTTCTGATAATTCTTTGACTTTTGACATGTCCACTTCTGGAACAGTTACCGCGGTTGCCTCTGTTTCTAGACCTGCCTGAACCGCCTTCTTGATGAACTCTTGCACGTTTTCGTAGGCGTCATTAAAGGCTGGTTTGCAGATTTGGTTGTATGTCTCCTTGTCTGGCGCGTTTAAGCTTACGCTTAACTTGTCTACGCCTGCCTGTTTTAGTTCCTGTATTACATTTCTGCCTTTATTCAACAAATACCCGTGACCATTCGTGTCCACTCTGACCTTTTTGTTGCCTTGTGCTTTTATCCACCGTGTTACCTCCAAAACAGTGTCCAGCCTTTGTGTTGGTTCGCCAAAACCGCAGAATACTATTTCGGTCCAGTTTTTTTGGTTGATGACTCTTCGTAATTCTTCGATAACTTGTTCTGTGGTTGGTTCTTTTTGTAGTTTTAAGTTGAACTGCTGGATGCCTGTTGTATATTTTTTGATGCAAAAAACGCAGTTGTTAGAACACCTGTTGGTTATGTTCAGGTATATGTTGTTGTCTAACCAGTAAACGTTACAGGAGTTCTTGTTGCGGTGCATTAGAATGGGTACTGCATTTCTGGTTCTTGTGTTTTTTCTTCTTCTGGTTCTTCTTGGGTGTATTCGTCTTCTGTGATGAATGTGTCTTCTGGGAAGTCGTTTTGTTCCATTCCAAGGTTTAGCAGTTTTTGTTTTTTGCGTTTGTTGCGCATGTCAAATCCCATCATCATGATGTATGGCAATGACAAATACGCTGCCGCTAGTGCCGGGTTTTGGAACAGGGGTGCTAATCCAAAGATTTGGTTTAATGCTCCGTTGCCTAGGTCTACCAGTGCGTATTGGACGATGTTTGCCAGAAACGCTAAGGTAAGGCATACACCGAACTGCATTAGAACGCTTCTTTCTTTTCCCAGTAACACTGAAGGGATTACTGATGATAAAAGGAAAATCCACGCGAATGAGTGGATGAATACTATCATGTCCAGTCTGGACGTTAGCCAGAGCCCGATTTGGGGTAAGTATGCTTGGATGTATGTTGTGACGCTTGTTACTGTTGTTTCGGTGAAAAGCTGGTAGCTGGTCATTAGTGTCCATGCTACTGAGATGTACACTGGTGTGAGCAGGGCTGTTTTTCCCAATGTTTTCCCCGACAAAAAATACGATGTATTACGTCTTAAGCCTTACGGTATCCTAATCTGTTATACAAAAACAGAATTACAATAACAATACACAAAAAAATAAAAAAATCGGCACTGGAATCAGAAGCAGCAAACAACCGCTACGGCAATGAACCACTAATGGTCCAAAACTTCACTCAATTACTTACTGCCAGAGTTCCTAAATACGTAAAGGGAAGTTTGTTTACTTCTTCAAGGTGATTTCGATTGTGGAAATCATCCTCGAGTTGTTTTCCCCTTCTCTAGGCGGCATCTCTTCGGTACCAATGGTGATTTTGTCTACTTTCATCTCTTTTACGAATCTGCGTCTTGCGATTTCGACTGCATCGACTGCTGTTGTTATGGCTTGTCCGCGTGCTTTAACGGTGACCTCTTTGTTTTCGGTTCCGCTAAAAGCGGTTACGATGCCTAGCACATAATTCATGGGGGGTTTTCTTCCTACGTATATAATGTTTGAGTCGCTAGTTTTCTTGCTCATTTTGCGATTCTCCGTAGTTTTGTGTTCTTACTTTTATATAGACTGGCTTTTAAATCCTCCTATCAATAAACATAAACCTGTTTATTGTGGGGTAAGAGGTTAAACCTTCATGAATCCTCTTTTTCGTAGCCAATCGACTTGGTTTTTCTTGTATCGCCAGATAATATCGCCGCGTTCGTCGGCTTGAAAATCCCATGGTGAGATTAAAACTATGTCTCCGACGCGTATCCACATTCTGCGCTTCATTTTTCCGCGTATTCTGCAGAGGCGTTCGTGACCGTCTTGGCAGCTTACCATCATTCTGTCGAATCCAAGCATGTTCTTGACTACGCCGAGTACGTCTGTTCCTTGCGGTACCTGCATGTCGTTTTGGCCTTCACGTTTGACCTTCATTTTGCCCACTTATTGCACCTCTACATTCATTGTTGTTATGGTCACATAGCTTAAATACATTAGTATTTCTTCTAAGGAAACCTGTTGACCTTACCACATTTTTGCTTATGTTTTATAAAAACATGTACCCAAACCTATTGAATTAGCACAAAAACAATAACCAAAACACCTGCTGCCCAGCAGTAGTACGCAAAAAGGTGAAACTTTTCGCTAATCACAACCCTTCGAAGTGCCTTCAATGCAACGTAGCCAACAACCATTGAAACAAATGTTCCAATAAACAGCTGCGCTATGTCCACGTTTGCGGTTGATAAATCTTTTAACTCAAACAGTGTCGCCCCGATTATTGGGAGCACAGATAACAGGAATGAGTACCTGAACACAGTTGTCTTGTCGATTCCCCGTAGCAACCCCGCGGATACGGTTACTCCGCTTCTGGAGATGCCCGGAATTATTGCAGCCGCTTGTGCCAGACCCACCAGAACTGAGTCTAAAATCCCTATTTTGCGGTTGCCCACCTTTTTTTCTGAAACAAAAAGGACACAGCCCGTAATCAGTAGTGCCAAACCTACGGCAGGCAGGTTATCAAATAGTGCCTCGAAAAAGTCTGAGAAAACAAAGCCGAGTACCCCGATTGGTACGCTGCCAATTATGATGTACAGTGCCAGTTTTCCTTGTGGTGTGTCAAATTCGCGTTTAGCCACGGCTCTAAGGATGTTCCATATGTCTTTTCGGAAAACAAACAAAACAACAACCACTGTGCCAACATGCAGCATGGCATCAAACAACAGTGGTGGGCTGATTCCAAGAAGTTTTTGTGTTATCACCAGATGACCTGAGCTGGAAACCGGTAACCACTCTGTCAGCCCCTGGATTATTGCGAGAATCACGGCTTCGATTAATGTTACCATGTTGTTGTCCGCTCTCTGAATGTTTGTTGGTGTGTTGTGGAACAGTAACGTGTCTTTATATTTAAAATTCGTTAGTCCTTTTTGTTTTCTTGAAAATCAGAAAAAATACTGTTTTCAACAATGTACCTCTATTAGTCTTCAAATATGATACAAATAGAACCCAGCTTACTGGAAACACAGTTTTTTCCTAACTGTGCGGGGACACGTTTTTATTGGTTCGGATGTGTTCTTACTCTTTAATGTCTGGAAAACAGTTTTTTGTGAACCGTTACAAGCAGCTGGGATGGGACTTTAAAGAAGTCAAACTCAGACCATCCATCCGAGTGAACACCATGAACGTTGACAAGGATGTTCTTGTTTCGCGGTTAAAGTCGCGGGGTGTTTCTTTGGAGAAGGTTCCGTTTCTTGAGAATGGTTACTGGATTGGTAAATCCAAGTTTTCGTTGGGTGTAACAACCGAGTACCTGCTTGGTTTGTATTCTATTCAGGAGGCTGCGGCTCAGATTCCTGTGTCTTTGTTCACTGCGTTGGAGGGCAAAACGGTTTTGGATTCTTGTGCGTCTCCTGGGGGTAAAACGGTTCAGTTGGCTAATTACATGAAGAACAGCGGCGTAATCGTTGGGCTTGAGTTAAAAGAGCGGAAAATGTTTGCGTTAACAAATCAGCTTGAGCGGTGCCGTGTAACTAATGCTGCTGTGTATAACTTGGATGCAAGAAAGGCATCCGAGTTGGGTTTGAAGTTTGATTGTGTCATGTTGGATGTTCCCTGTTCTGGTAACCCAATAACAGACCGTAACTGGTTTGTTAAACGGACGATGGATGATGTTTACAGGAATGCTCGGCGTCAGCGGCAAATCTTGAGTGAAGCAGTTAAGGTAACTAAGGATGATGGCGAAATCGTTTATGCTACATGTTCAATGGAGCCCGAGGAAGACGAATTAAACATCGAATGGGCAACAAAAACCTTGCCGGTTACCGTCGAGTACATTGACTGTCCTGGTGAACGCGGGTTAACCAACGTTTTTGGCAAAAAACTGGACCGCGCCATAAAAAAGTGCAGACGCATCTGGCCTGATCAAACGCAGGGTTTTTTTGTGTGTAAACTCAGGAAACGGAGGGATACCAGTGAAAGAGATTGACGATTTCGTTGAGCAGTTCAATGCAAAGGTTGTTTTGGATGACGGTTGTATCGTTAAGAAATATAACCGGTACTATTTGATAAACCAGAAACTGCAAAAAGATGTCCCTCAGAACTTCTTTTACGCTGGAGCATACCTTGGAGCAGTGAAGGGAACAGGGTTTTTCCCAAGTTTTCTTTTGCTGGAACTAATCGCCAAAGGTAAAGCGAACAAGATTGTTGTGGACAAGAAAACTGCTTGGTTGTTCATCTGTGGGCGGGACATATTCAAACAAGGCATACTGAAAGGTGATGATTTACCAAAAGACACATACACGCTTGTAATGAACGAGTCAAATGAGTGCCTTGGGTTTGGCAGAATGGTTGGTAGCATCAACGATTTTGACGCTGAATCTGTTTTCGTAAAAAACATTCTGGACCTTGGCGATTTTCTTAGGCGGGAAAGGCACCAAAACGAGAAGCAGTCAAGTTACCAAGACGGTGACGACCGCTGCAGTGAGTCAGGTAAACGTTTCCGTAACCATAACCGCTGATTCACTTTTTGTTTTTTTCCAGCAAAGCAACACGTTTTCTTAGGCTTTCTACCTCATCTTCTAGGGCGTTCATGCGTGCGGCGCTTAGTTTGCCGAGCACCCTTGGCATTACGTTCACGTTCATTTTGGATTGAAAGTCTGGTTCAGAAATTTTTCCTTTCGAAAACTCTAACCATAAACTGAATTCCTGTTTTTCCTCGTCTGTGAGAAGCCTGTTTAGTTCTTTTACCCACCTGTCTTTGAAACTCAACTATTTTTCCTCCGTAACCAGCAAAAGAAGCCGTTTCAGGTCATCCCATGTCGTAGCGTCTTTAGCTGTTTTGACGAACCGTTCTAAACTCTTGTTTGATGCACCAAAACTTTTGTATTCCCTTGCCTGAATTGCCATCTCTATCTTTTCAAGCTGATGCACGGCTTGTGCCTCTTTTGTTGTTGCTTGTTGGTATTCGTTCCAAACATCTAAGTATGTTTCCTTTTGTGGCTTTGGCAAAAGGCTTAGTATGTGGTTTATTGCAGTTTCTTCTTTTTGTTTTGTTTCACCGTTTTTTTGTTTTGGCGTCAAATCACCCACCATAGATTCGGGGAGGTCATGAATCAACGCCAACCGCAGCATCTTGAGGGTGTCCAAGCCTTCGATGTCTGCGTATAGCATGCAAAGAATTGCTGTTCGGAATGTGTGGTCGGCAACGGATTCGGGTTCGTATATTCCAACTTCCACCCATCCTGTGCGTGGTGTACGCTTCAAGATTCCGCTTATTTCCAAAAATTTTATTACTTTCCGTAGGCTTGAGTCGGGTATTTTTTCCAACACAATTCCCTTCTATTTCATGTTAACAGAGGTTGAAGATATTCCTTGTGAAACAATAACCGATACTAAATGGCTCGCGGTCAAACTTGTTATTCTGTTTTGTAGATTGTGTCGTTTGTGTGCACGTGACCGTTAACCTTCATTCCAATGCTTTGACCCTGTTGAGCCGCCTGAACCTTATTATGCTCGATTTCCATGGATTTTACTGTTTGTTCAATGTCTGTGCAAGGTCCTTTAATGAGAATCAGGTCCCCAACTGTTATTGTGTCTTCTACTTCTACTACTGCAACGTTAATTCGGTCATAAACATGGGATACTCTTCCAACCTCATGCAGTTCATGTCCCAAAACTTTCCCCCCTAAACGCCCCCAGTTTACTACTAGCGCCGTTTGAGTAATTAATATTTGTTGCAGACAACTTTTTTACTGTAAACGTCAACAATAATTTGGGGAATTTTTGATGAAACTAACAAGTAAAGATTTCACAGATAACAACCACATCCCATCTGAGTTCACCAGCGACGGAAGAAACATTTCTCCACAACTTTCGTGGCAAGATGCCCCAGAAGGAACCAAAAGTTTTGCGTTGGCTGTTACTGACCCTGACGCAGTTGGTGGTGGTTGGAATCATTGGTTGGTTTATGACGTTCCTAAGAGTGTCAAAGAAATAAGCCAAAACAGTTTACCTGCTGGCGCAAAAGAGGTCGAAAACGATTTTGGACGTAAACGTTATGGTGGACCAAGCCCACCTTCAGGGACCCACAGATACATTTTCACGTTATATGCCCTTGACACTGCACATATAGATGGAATCAGCAGCTACAACTTTTTTGATAAAGTTGAAAAACATGCAATAGCCAAAGCACAACTCATGGGGTTATACAAGCGGCAGCGTTAACTGCTGTTTATAATATCCACGACTTTTTTGTTTTAAATTGAAAAAAATAAGTATGAATCAAAAAGAAAAAAACTTCGTTTAATTTACCATTTTGCTTTTTGTGGTTCTTGGGATAGCGGTATAATTTTTGAGAACGGGTTACTTCTGTTTTAGAACTAACCCATTCCCGTTATGTACTTACCAGTCTTCGTCTTCTTCGTCTTCGTCTTCCCAATCCCATTCTTCGTCTTCAAACATCATAATGGTTTTGCACCTCCTTGAGGTCCACGGATAAATAGCGCCACGTGAAAATCAAATAAGACTTTGTGCGACACAAAAAGGATGCTAAAAACAGTTTGTTGGTGATATCCGAATGGATGTTGGGGTATTACATCTAACAAGGTCGAATTCAAGTTTTTATTTTTAATCATGTCATTTTTTGAGGTCTATTAGGTAAAATTGTGGTTTTTTTGGTTTATTGACGGAATTACTTGTGAATTCAGGATGCAAACAGGCAATTATTCGATATATATCGCTTAATATTATAGTTTAAACGCAACTTTAAATAAAAAACATGATTTTAACATGCGAATAACATCTTTTGGATGTTACTCATGTGTTGAGATCTTACCGCGGGGTGCCGAACAAAGATTCCAAAATATTTCTTTGTAAGCTGCTTCACTTTACTTTCATCGCTTTCATATTTCACGTGTAGAATTTCATGTATCAACGCAGCCATTGCCCTGTTTTGAAGGTAACAGCCAGCATTCTCGTTCTTGTGTTCCCGCAATGTTCTTTTAAAAAACATGCGTCTCTTGGGAAAAATTCGGATTACGCCTTCACTGTTGCAGCGTCCAGCAAGAAACTTCCCGTTTTCATTCTGGAACGGAAACATCCTAATTTGAATATCTTTAACGGAAGCATTCTCGATTTCTTCTCGTTTCAGTAAAGCGTCAAGAAACTTTTGAAACAGTGGTTTTTTCAAAGTCTCAGAAACAACCAGTGCATAATCAGTATAAAAGTCCAAACGGTTTTCTGGGCATCGTTCAACTTTTTTAAGGTTTGGTACTACTCTTATTTTGTTTGTTAATTTGAGGTTATCCATTTTTATCAGACATAAGTAGCTGAACCCTCAGGAAGCTAAAAGGTGTAGAATTCCCAAAGGCGCGGGCTACTTCACAATAATATTCTCATGATTGCTTTTAAACCCCTACTACAATGCTTCAGTTGTTACGTAAACGTTTACGGGGTTTCTAATGCCGATTTGACTTTTCTCAATGCATGATACGCACGCATGGTGTTCTTCGAAAAATCCAGTTTAAGCCAGCCCTCATACACCATTGCGACTTTTTTTAGAATCTGGTACCTTCGTTTGATTCTCGCAAAACGGTCACGCAGTAGTGTTAAATCGTTTTTGTTGTGCGCTTTTATGTACAGTTCCTTGCATGATTGCACAATCTCTGTGACCCTGGTTTCTATACGTTCTCTGGTTTCAGTTAACAGGTTTTCAACAGACCGCGTGTTCAAGACCACAACACGGGAAATGATTTTGACGGTTCCCTGATTTTCTTTGATAAAGTTAACAAACTTGAGGGCGTCAACAAGTTTTTGGTCTTTATCGTACACGTTTTGTTTTATGGAAAAAGCGTAAACAGACCGCCTTAAACGAATAC
>JBAZEV010000052.1:0-12358 GCA_041653695.1 Bathyarchaeia archaeon | reverse complement strand
CACGCGTATCACATTCTCGTCATTGCAAACGTAGTCAGGGTTTCCTTCACAGATTTTTTCGCCAAGATGAAGAACTGCTACGGTGTCACACAGGCCCATAATTACTCTCATGACGTGTTCAACTATGAGTATTGTTACTCCCTGTTTGTTGATACGTTTTATAAGAGCAATGGCTTCGTCGCTTTCTTTTGGGGTTAAACCCGTAAGAAGTTCATCTAATAGTAACAGTTTAGGAGAAGTAGCCAAAGCACGTGCAAGTTGAATACGCCGTAACTCGATTACATTCAAGCTTTTTGCCTGAACATCAAACTTGTCTTTACCTAAACCAACAAAATCCAAAAGTTCTTTCGCCCTATCTGAGGTATCTAGGTCGCTTTTAGCTTCTTTTCTGCCAAAAAGCACCCCAAGAACAACGTTTTCCAGTGCGGTCATATCAGGAAACGATTGCACAGTTTGAGAAGTTTTTGTAATTCCCTTAGCACAAATCAGATGCGCGGGAAGTTTTGAGATTTCTTCACCCAGAAACTCGACACTGCCAGAGTCAGGTTTGTAAAAACCGCTAATCACATTCAAAAGTGTTGATTTTCCAGAACCATTAGGACCCACAAGCCCAGTGATTTCATTCTTTTTTACGGTGAAGTTCACCTGTTTTAGCGCTTTAAGTCCGCCAAACTCCTTTGAAACATCAATACAGCGAAGCATATGGATACCCCATGTGGAGAATGAAATGTAAGCTACGTGAAAATATAAATATTGTTTGTAACTTCTTTGTTTTGGGGGAAGTGAAAACCTATGCCCATAAAACAAGTAAGCGTCTTCTTAGATAACAAACCAGGTGCCTTATCAAAAGTAATTGAACACATCGACAAACTTCAAATAAGAATATTCGCGTTGTCGATTGCGGATGCTGGCGAATTCGGGTTGATTCGAATCATAACCGAAAACCCTGAAAAAGCAGCAAAAGATCTAGAAGAATCAGATTTCATTTTGGCAAAATCAAAGAAGAACAGCGAAGTAATTGTCACCTTGATAACAAAGGAAGCAAAATTCTCCAAAATCGCAAAAATCTTAGGAGATGAACATCTGAACATCGAGTATGCTTACTCGTCCGCTGTACATATTAACGGAAAACTTGCTGTTGTGTTAAGAGTTAACGACCTAGAAAAAGCTGAAAAGATTCTGTTAACAAACAGTATACCGATTCTTTCTCTGGAAGAAATAGAAAAGAGCTTTGAATAAAAGCTCAAAAACATTTTTCCAGACCAATTCTACAAAAAGGTACGCTTGAGTGTTTACGGTTTAAGATTTCCCAAGTTTTTTCCAAATATAGAATGTGTCGCCTTCGAAGAAACATTAGTCAACAGAGTTCGTGCATCAACAGCTTCAGCGCGGTCAATAGAGATGTTAGCAATCTGGTATGTGTGTTGTTGTATGTGTTCTAGCCCGTCAATAACAAGTCGGAAATTAGCCAATGTAGCACCTGAAATTTTTGAGTTTTCGTTTTCGGTTATACAAAGGTTCCAAAGGTCGGTCATGTCATATGTGGTATCCAAGATTGCGTTTGCGAGGGGAATGTCTTTGGATAGTATTGCTTGAATGCAATCGCTGTATGACTTTTTTATCGCAACACTTGTTTCAACCAGAACACTCATGATAGATTTAGGCAATGTGCTACCAATCAGAGTATCAACGCTTTTGGCGATTTTCTTCAGGTTTGTAGTTATTTCCGAGAGAATGTGAAGAATCTGCAGGTAGTCCACACAATCAATCAATGTGATGTCGTTGTTTGGAGATGGTTTGGGGAACAGTATGATGCTTCGGAGAAGGCGGTTAGTTACCAAGAACAGCCTTTTGATGTCCTGAGTCCTGCGTGTTAAACCTTTGATTAAATCAACGTTTTGGGTTTCGATTGCGGAGATTGTTTCTGTGAACATGGACAATATTACGTTGTGAATTCTGTTAATCGTCTTGTTAACGGGCATAGTTTGTTTTAGTAAACAAACGATAATCATCGTGTTTCCGGTTATCTCGATTACTTCTAACCCGAATAGGCTGTTGATTGTTTCTCGGATTGATTCATGTTGCTCCTCAGTAAACGCAGAATCCGTTTTAAGTTCAATAGTGTCAAAACCGTCAAGATAAGCCGCAATTATTCCACGTTTAAGTGATTGGCTGGAACTTTTAGTGTTAACGTGCAGAGTAATTTCACGGGGGCGGGTGTTTTCGGTTTTTGGGTAAACTGAGATAGACCCATCCTGTTGGGTTACTAGAGTTACTTTTTCGCCATGTTTTAACAACAACTGATTTGTCCAAACTTTAGGAATGGAAATGTAAAGAGTGTTGCCAATTTTCTGGATTTTTCGCGTCTCAGACATGAGCATTGACCATCAATTTAATTTTATTCAGTTTTGATTAACTTGATACTATCAATATATATGTTTATATATGAAACTTAAACCCAACGATAAAACCAAGTAAAAACATGATAAACTGGTTCCAGAGCAAGCAGATTTTGTTGCAGTAAAAAGATGTTTGCTGCAAACAAGTTTTAACCTGTGCAGCAACGTTACAGGTTACAGTTTCTTGAAAACTCACTGCAAAGATTCAGGGTTATTTTTGATTTCACGCTGCAAAACAAACGGAAACACAAGCGTAGTTACGATAGCCATTGCAACTAATGCTGAAAAGATTTCTTGAGTAATCAAACCGTGGTTAAGAGCCAACAACGCAATTACAAGTTCTACGGCTCCACGTGAATTCATGCCCCACCCGATAAGGTAAAGCTGCCTAAGGCTTAGTTTTGTGAAGGGTTTAACGATTAAAGTTCCAACGATTTTTCCAGCAAAAGCGATGATTATAGTCACTAAAACTAGCGGCAGATTTCCTAGCAGGTAATCATAATTGAAGTTCAAACCGATGTTCACGAAGAAAAAGGGGACAACAAAAGCCAATGTGATAAGTTTAGTTGTGTTGATTATTTCGTCTGAATCTTTCTTTTGCAGTCGCTTCATGGAAATCTGCAACAGAAAACCAGCCACTAGGGCACCTATCAGGTAACCCATTTCAAGAGTCTCAGATAAAGAGGCAACCAACAAAACAAAGATAATTACTAACGAAAAAAGTTCCACATCGGTTTCTTTTCTTTCAATTCGTTGTAACGCCTTAGAGATTACCCAAAAAAGAGCAAACGTAATAGCCGCAAAAACCAGAAACTCCACAGGCAGATAAACAAGCTGAAAAACGCTTCCGCCAAAACCTACTACAGTAACTAGGCTTAGAAACAAAACTTCAAAAATGTCATCTACTGCACCAGCGGAAACAGTAATTGCACCGATTCTGGTGTTAAGCGCGTTTGCATCCATCAAAACCTTTACTGTTGTTCCCTCCGCGGTAACAGATAATGCTCCACCAAAAACAAGCGACGCTATTACACTGTAACCAAGAAGTTGAAGAACACCAAAACCAAGAACCAATGGCACAATGGCAGCGCAAAAAGAAATCAATATAGCATCTTTGGAGCTTTGCCGAATCTTTTCAATATCGATTTCAAGCCCAACCAAAAGCAACAAAAACAGGATACCTAAAACAGCTAACAAATCAACAATTTCAGTGGATGCCGAATCTTGAAAAATAAGTGTCCTTAATAGTGGAAGACCAAGGATTAGACCTCCAAGGATTTGTCCTACAACGGGGGGCAGCTTCAGTTTTTTGAAAAGTTCATTAAACAAAAATGCAGTCGCCAAAACAACCGCTAATACAACAACAGTGCTTACCATCGTAGGTTCCTTCTAGAAGCAACAGATTACAAAACGGCTCTGTAAGAATAAGAAATTTTGGTTTAACAAACTGAAAACAATATAAATTCAGGCGCAAACATGTACGGGGAGAAAAAATTTTGAGAATCGGTTTTTTTGTTTGGGAATACCCTCCAAAACTTGTTGGCGGTTTGGGAACATATGCAGAATACATAACCCGCGAGTTTGTTGAGAAGGGGCACGACGTTACAGTTTTTACGCTTAATCCAGGAAACCTGAAAACACATGAAGTAATGAAAGGTGTAGAAGTTCACCGACCAATCATCGCTGATGCAAGTAACGTTTTTCCAATGTTCGTAACCGAAGACCTGAAAAAATGGGGAGCAAACATCCGTTTATTCAACGACATCTTCATCTACAACATTTTAAGCGCAACAAAATGCGTCAACGACCTAATCAAAAAACAGGGCTACAAATTTGATGTAATAGCAGTTCACGACTGGTTAAGTTGCATCGCGGGAATAATAATCAAAAATGAAACAAAAATGCCGGTAGCGTTCCATGTTCACAGCACAGAGTTTGGTCGAAGTGGAGGACAGGGCTCGGAAGTTGTTACACATCTAGAGTCCGCCACATCCCAAATAGCAGACCGCATAATCACAGTCAGCCACGCCATGCGAGAAGACCTTACCAAGCATGGTTGGCCCGCAGAAAAAATAAGTGTTGTATGGAATGGCGTAAACCCTGAACGTTACGACCCAACCAAATACAGCCAAGAGGACAGCAAACGAATCCGCAAAGAGTATGGGATTAAAGACGACGAAACTATGCTCTTTTTCTTGGGACGCCTTACATGGGTCAAAGGCGTCAGAAACCTAGTTCAGGCGATGCCGACAATCTTGCGGGAGTACCCAAAAACTAAACTGTTGATTTTAGGCAGGGGCGAAGAACAAACAGACATTGATGAAACAGCAAGCAGACTGGGAATAAAAGAAAACGTAATCTGCCGATTTGAGTTTATACCTGAAGCGGAAAGAATTCTTCATTATGCGGCTTCTGATGTGTGTGTTTTTCCGTCTGTTTACGAGCCCTTTGGAATAGTAAGCTTAGAAGCGATGTCGATGGCAAAACCAGTTGTTGTTGGAGCACATGGAGTAGTGGGTTTTAGGGAACAGGTAATAAACGAGGGCCCAGACCAAAATGGAGTTCATGTAAACGGCGAAAACCCTGCAGACATTGCGTGGGGAATAATGGAAACACTAAAAGATAAAGAACAAGCCAAAAAATGGGGTATTAATGGACGCAAAAGAGTCTTACAATACTTCACGTGGAACCAAGTTGCAACGCAGACACTACAGATTTACCAAAGCCTTCAAGCGAACACTGAACAGGATTCAGCCATTTTTCTTTAATTTGATTGTTAGCCTATTTTACGATTAACACTGAAGACCGCGCATTAATACTAATATCGTCACTGACACTGCCAAGCAAAAATCGTTGTACACTACTTAGACCTCTGCTGCCAACAACAATTAGGTCAACCTCAGCCTTTTTTGCAACTTTAACGATTGTTTCTGCAGGACTACCATACTTTAGCATCTTGTCAAACTGCATATCGGCAACCTGCGAAGAAGCGTCCTTTAAGATACATTCTCCTACGGTTCCAACACAATCAACAACCTGTGGACCACCAATACGAACTAGTTTATCTTCTTCAACATGCAGCAACGCCAAGTTCGCGTTAAAGTTCTTGGCTAACCAAACCGCATACTCAAGTGCCTTATCAGCATGTTTTGAACCGTCAACTGCCGCAAGAATACGTTCAAGCTTTGGTTTCTGTTTTACAATAAGAACAGGACACTCTGCATGTCGTGCAATTTTTTGGGTTACACTTCCTAAAGAAAACTCGTGAGACTTTGTTTCAGCACGGTTTCCAATAACAACCAAGTTGTAGCCTTCGTCTTTGACTAACTCGAGAACAATTTCTGCGGGGTCTTCATATTTAACCAGTCTTGCGTCGACGTCTATTCCTGCTTCTTTGAAGAGTTGTTCAGCGTTTCTGATGATTTTTTTACCTGCTTCTAATTAGGTTTCATCAACTCTTTGCATAATAGATGGAGGTAACTGGTATTGGGCTTTGAGTTCGGGGTGCATGAATTCGTGTGAAACAACATGAATCACAGTTACTTTTGACCCAAATTTTTTGGCAATATGAACTGCAAACAATTTTGCGTGCAGACAAGAATGTGAACCGTCTACAGGAACAAGAATTTTGTTAAAAAACTGTTTCCCATCAATCATCAGTTTTACCCTATATACTATGTCTACCTTGAATAATTTTAAGGTTCTTGATAAAAAAGGGTAAAAGGAAAAACAAAGTTTGGGCGGTGTGCTTAGATTTTGTCTCTGAGTATGTGCGTCAAATCAGTTTTGGTAAGAACACCCAACAACTTCTTTGGATTCTCTGGGTCAACAACAACAACACGTCCACTTGGCGTCAACCTCATTTTCTTGAAGGCAGTTAATGCAAGTGCGTCAGGTTTAACATACACCAAATCTTTCTCAAGTATGTCCTTCATCAAAACTTGGTCTCTTTTGGCTTTTTCAACTTTTACAACATCATCTAACGTTACAATACCCATCAAGTCGCCGTTACTGTCAACAACTGGGTAACCAGTGTGATGTTGTTTAGCCATAAACGCCAAAAACTGGTTAACAGTAAAATCTGGAGGCACAGTTTTAAGGTTCTGGGTCATGACGTCTTTAACTTTGATTCTAGAAAGTGCAGCAATTTCTTGGAATGGACGAACCGGAACTGGAATATAGGCTTTTTTCATTTCGGTGAGTTCTTTAATTGCATTTCTACGTTTCTGGACAGCTGTATTAAGTACATGGGCAAAAGCGTCTGGTTCTAGTTCGATTACTCCAGTATTTATTACTCCAGCTTCTACTGCGGAATAGAAGAAGTCTTCACCAGCTTTTGTTCGAATAATTACTGTGGACCAGTCTTTGAGCGGAAATGCTCCACCAACAGAAATGTCTGCCAACTCTGACGAAAAATCGGTGCACGTTTCACAGCTAGTCAAAATATGTGGTTTAACCTCAGAAAGGGGAACAAGAATTGTTCCTTTGTCAGTTTCAACATATAACTCGTCGATAATGTTTAGCCGTTTGATTTCATCGGGTTTGATGTTATATTTTTTAGACAAGAACTCCAGCATATTCGTAAACGAAAGCGTCCAAAAACAGAACAACCCAATAATTACTTTCAGGTTTCCAGTAATCTTGTGTTCCCAAGCATCAAGTTTTCGAAGCGCAAGCACATGACAAGGAACACCCACGAACGCAATTTTGGATTTATCGTACTCGTAAACGGCGCTTCCGTAAGCACGTGCAACTGATGACGGAAAGAATTTGCTTCCAACAGCAGAAAAGATGTCGTCTGGGACTACGCCAACTAGTGCTTTGGGTTTAACAGGCAAATCTATTTCTGCCTGAGAAACAATTGCGCTGTCTATCATACCCGTTTCAATGGCGTTTGTCAAAAGAGTGGTAACAACAGCACCCCCATGACCCTGTTTTCTAATCGCGGGGTCAGCTGCCTGTGCCAGTAAGATTCGGCGGTAATAACCTAAACCTTCACGTTTAGTTGGTGAATCTGAAACAAACTTTAAGCTCTTAAGCACAAGAGCCTCAGAATGAGGACATATCTCATAACAGATAGGACATGAATCAATGTGGCTTGAACAGTCGGTATGTTCAATTCTATCTTCAGTTACGGTTATTGCTTGAACTGGACATGCTGCTTCACATGCGCCGCAGTATGTACAGAACCCTGAGTTGATGATTCTGTTTTCCAGATTGTTGTATGCAATTAAACCTTGTTTTTTTGTTACCACACAACACACTTACCTATGTATTATTGTTACAGATGAAGTTAAAAATTATGGTAACCTCACAACACTGTTGAAACCATTGACAGCAAATTAAGAGCCAACGCAGGGAACAGACCCAAGATGAATATCAAGATAACCAAAGCATAGATTGGAACAAGCAATCCGTGAGGTTCTTTGTATTCAATGTCCTGTTTTGCTGGTTTAGAATACAGGTAGTGTATGACCCGTAACAGGTAAGCTGATTGTAGAAGCGAGTTCAAAACTCCAACGATTGCCAACCAAGAAACACCAGACCGCAAAACAGAGGTAAACACCATATACTTTGCAATAAAACCAGCAAATGCGGGTACACCCGAAAACGACAAACAGGCAACCACAAGCGCAAGGCTGGTCAAAGGCATTTTGGAACCCATACCTGAAAGGTCTTCAAGTTTTCTTAACCCGTATTTGTTGAAAACACCAATTACCATGAAAGCAAGAGCAGTCTCCAAAGCGGCAACAAAGAAGAAGAACAGGTTACCTGTTAACCCGATTGTTGTTATGCTGGTAATTGCTATCAGGTTATAGCCGATGTCTGCAACACACACGTAGGAAATCATGCGTTTCATGTTTTGTTGTGCCAACGCAAACAGGTTTCCAACAGTCATTGTTAACGCAGAAAATATTGCAATTGTAAACCTCCAATCAACAACAGCGGTGGGAACCAGAATAAACAGCAAAACTCTCAACAGTACATAGTAGCTGCCTTGGTCTACAATAGCAGACAAGAATGCAGAAGCCGAATCGGGTGCAGCTGTATATGCATCGGGCATCCACATGTGAAACGGCACAATAGCGGTTTCAATAGAGTACCCAGCGATAATGAAGGCAAAGGCAACCAACAACATTTCAGGGTTTGCAGTTGTCAACAGAACTTCTTTAACGGTCCAAAAGTTCAGTGAACCTACAAGACCGTAAACCAGAGATAAACCATAAATTATGAACCCAGAAGCGATGATAACCATCACCAAATACTTCAGGGCAGCTTCAAGAGATTTCTTAGATTTCCTGTAAGCCACAAGCAAACATGCACCTGCGGCGGTTGCTTCCCAAAAGATGAAAAGGGTCAGCAGGTCGCCTGAAAACGTTGCAGCGATAACAGTTCCAGTTACCATTAACAGTAACGCAAAGTACCGTTCAGACATGCTTTCCTGTGTGTCAACATGCAAGACACTGTAAAGGCACGTAATTGAACCAACCACAAGGTATGCAATTACCATGTAAACCGAGACGGTGTCAACAAGGAACACAGATGATATTGGCGCCAAAATTGTGTTTGTTGTAGAAATTTGAAGAACAGACTGCGTCTGGTTAAAGTATTCGTTAGCAATCCGAAAAACTCCTACTGCTGCAGCAGAAAAAGTGATAGCCATCCAAACAACCATGAAGTTTTTGGGGCTAAAGCTAGTTTTTCTAACTAATCGAAGTAGCGGTACAGTAAGTACAGAGAAAATCGTAAACAGTATTGTTGGTAATAGAATATCGACTACGTTCATTATTTGTGCGCCTCATTATATTGATGTAACAGCATGGATTAGGTCTATGAAGATGCCAGGATAGATACCCAACAGCACAACAAAAGCTGCCAGCGCAAGCATTGAAATGATCATGAAGATCGGAGGGTCATTATTTTTGCTTTTTTCCTTGTCTTCATCGCCAGTAATTATTGTTTCAACCTCTTCGGTTGTTTTAGGAGATTCTAAGAAAACTTTCCAGAAGTACCTCAAGACATAAGCAAGGCTGAAAACCGTTGCAATAAGCATCAGCACAGTGGTCAAATAAAAGAAATTAAAGGTTCCAGCAGCAGTTACAGCTCCAACGAAGATGTGGAACTCACTGATGAAACAAGCAAACGGAGGAATGCCACCGATACTGAATGCGGCAATAGCAGAAGCAATAGCGGTTATGGGCATCTTTGACGCTAAGCCACCCATGTCTTTGATGTTTCGAACTCCAGTTTGGTGCATTACTGCTCCAGCAGTCAAGAAGAGAAGCCCTTTGCTAGCGGCGTGTGCAACTAGATGTAGAACACCACCAGTTATTCCTTCGGCAAAAGGATACAAAGACAACGCAAACATGACGTAGCCCATGTGACTTATGCTTGAATAAGCGATTATTCGTTTAATGTCTGTTTCTGCCAATGCAAGGAAAGACCCATAAAACGCGGACAGAACTCCAAACAGACTTAACACATAAAGGAACTCAGGTCCAACAGAAGGCATCATTGCAGAGTAAACGGTTCCTAATGCGATTCGTAAAACAGCGTAGCCTCCTGCGCCGATGATTACACCACTGAGCAGTGCAGACATTGGGGCAGGTGCTTCACCGTGTGCGTCTGGAAGCCACATGTGCAGGGGGACGATAGCCATTTTCACTGCAAAACCTGCAGTAAAGGAAATCAACACCCAGTTCAGGATACCAGGGTCAACAGTGGCCAGAATTGCTTGTGCTTCGAATATGTCAAGGGTTCCGGTTAGCATGTAGATTGCGCCGATGCCCAGAAGCACAAAGATTGCCCCAGCATGTGTGAATATGAAGAATTTGAAGGCGGTTTTGAAGGAGTCTCGGTAACCCCATCCGCCGATGATGAAATATGTTGGAACAAGCATGAGTTCCCAACAGAAATAGAACAACAGCAGATTTGAAGTAATGAAAACTCCAACCAAACCGATTGTAAGTAAACCCATCAATGCATAGTACTGTGGAAGTGATTTGTGGTGTTCCATGTAGTTGATGGAATACAATGTTGATGCCGCAACAAGTATCAAAGTGGTTATAGCAAGAGATAGACTAATACCGTCAACAAAAAGTGTAAACGCTGAACCCAGAGAAGGAATCCAATAGTACGATTCTATGTACTGTCCTTCATTAAGAACGGTTGGCAGTAATGACAAAAGCATAGACAAACTAACCAAAGACATTGCCGTCAATAGTAATGCAGCAATTTTTGGAGATTTTTTACCTATACCGTAAACTATGGGTATAGACAAAGCGGGCAATAATAGGGCAATTAATAGTGTTTGCATTTTTGTTTTACCTCAAAGCTGTAAATATTAACAATACAATGATTAAGAAGAACCCGATTGCGGCAGCCATAACAAAGTCGGGCAGGGGTCCTTTATGGATTTTCTTAAGTTTTTGGCTTTGTTCAACTGTTTTTCCTGCAAACAGGTAAACAAGTTTATCCAAGAATCCATCAATGTATTCATGGGTTATTCTAGCGGTTTCAACAGTTCCACCAGCTAAAATGTAGCACAAACGGTCCAAGAACGAGTCAAGACGTTCGTGTGTTTGGTGTGCAGTCTTGATAGCTCCACCCGCAATAACGTAAACTAAACGGTCTAGGAGTTCCTCAACATATTGATGAGTGGCAGAGGCAAGTTTAGAGGCGACATGTGCTACGGCATACGGAAACTTCTGTAGGCCAGATAATTCAACGCAACTATATACGAACAGCGACAAGCCCATGATTCCACCTAAGATTTTGTTGTAAACGGCGTCAAAGTAAAAGCCGTTAGCGATTAACAGATGAAGTGGATTGTTTAAAAGATTTCTCGCAAAAAACACGGAATTAATCTGTCGTTTGTAGTATAGATAATATGCAACAGATATTCCAATACCAAGAATTACTGCAGATGAAGCAGTAGCCATAATGACACCGTTAATTGGGGCTTCAAAGTGCACGCCAAGGTAGCCTTCAAGAGGTCCCTTGAAGAAACCAGTAACGCATGATGCACCAGCCAACAGGATAAGCGGTATAGTAATAACTGGACTGGGGTCGTGTATGTGGGCGTCTTTGGTAAACTCGGATCGGTCACCAAGGAAAACTAAACATACCCACCGTATGCTGTAAATGGCGGTTAATACTGAGGTTGCAAATATTAGGATATACAAAGGCAAGTTGTTTCCAACTATTATGGCTTCAAAGATTGTGTCTTTGCTCCAGAATCCACTGAACGGGGGAATGCCAGCAAGTGAGAATGCCCCAATTACACTTACTATGAAGGTTATGGGCATTGCTTTTCGTAGTCCACCTAAATGTTTCAGGTCCAATGTGTGAGTTGCATGCATTACGACACCTGCACAAAGGAACAAAAGCGATTTGAATAATGCATGACTTAGAACATGGAATTGGCTAGCGAACCAGCCAAGCTCAGATCCGATACCTAATGCGGCTAAAATCATACCCAACTGACTTATTGTAGAAAACGCGAGAACACGTTTCAGGTCTGAGCTAGTCAACGCCATTGTTGCAGCAAGAAAAGCGGTGATACCACCAACATAGGTTATTGTTGTTAACCATGGCTGCACAATTGAGAATAGGATGTAAATTCTTGCTACAAGATAAATTCCCGCTTTTACCATTGTTGCACCGTGAATGAGTGCACTTGTTGGGGTTGGTCCTTCCATGGCGTTTGGAAGCCATACATGTAACGGGACTTGTGCAGATTTTCCCATTGCTCCAATCAGCATCAATAGGGATATTGCCAGCATTGGAACGGAAACTTGCCCAGTTGTGATGAGTGTCTTTATTTCAAGAAATTCAAATGTTCCAGTACCGAAGTAAAGCATCAGTATTCCAAGCAACAAAAAGATGTCACCGATTCTTGTTACAATAAAGGCTTTCATACCTGCCTTTGCGGCGTCTGGCCGGGTGTACCAGAAGCC
>JBAZEV010000051.1:0-12590 GCA_041653695.1 Bathyarchaeia archaeon | reverse complement strand
TTTCTTGTGGCTCTTCGTTTTAGAAACATTCAACCCCGACCAAGCAACAACACTGAAAACCAAATCAACAAACAAAATCAAAACAGCCGCAAGCATCGCCTGTGCCCTTATCCCAATAGTTTACATTGTAGCTGTAAACTTTCTGGGACTGGGCCAAAACGTATTAGACCTTGGTGAAGCGTTTCGCGGTGAATACTGGCGAGCAACCACCACCGACTGGATACCTATTCTGGAAGGTGCATGGCCGCTACTTGTTGAGTATTGTGTGTTCACGTTTTCCTTTTTGGCGGCTACTCTGTTAGCATACGGGAAAGCTGGTTTGAAAAATTATGCCATCACACTGGGTCTTATTGTTGGAATCACAACTGTTTACGCTTTGGATACTCTTTACCCCTATGGGCTACTCAGGCCTCTACAGATGATTGCACTTCCAACCGCTGCATGTGCCGCGGCAGTGCTTGAGTTAATTGGTTACAGTTTTAGTTTGTCGTATATTCCTGGAGCAAACACTTCTCCTGTTATCCGCTCGTTTGAAGTTTCTCCCTCTGCTTCTGTGAACGTTGTTTGGCCATGTGCGGGTGTTCACAGCCTGTTTTTGTATACTTTGATTATTTTGTTGTTGTTCAAGAAATCTGAAATCTCTAGTTTCCGCAAACTTTCATACTTCATCGTTGGAGCAATCGGAACCTATCTTGTTAACGTGTTACGCATAGTTTCATATTTTGTCATCTTATCCAACGATGGCTTGAATGCTGCAATAACATTCCATGACGTCCACGGGGAACTGTATTCGGTGGTTTGGATTCTGTCTTACATTTTATTGGTTGTCTGCATTCAACACTTCATGTTAATTGAAAAATTCAGGTATGGACTACACGTGTTAGGTCAATATCTGAGAATCACAAAAAACAAGGATTTACCCTAATATTCAAGAGTAGATAATAAAACCCAAAAACTTCACCATAATTAACCTATAAGAATAATCAACAAATATCTATGTGAAAAAATATGTGCAACTGGAAATCTGTTTTAAAAGGTGACCCGACAGAATGGCTGCAGGAAACTGATAACCCTTCAGTGCACTATTTTACACTTACAGATGTTTTAGAAAAACCAGAAAACGACCCAGAAGTAAAAGAAGCAAAAGCTGAAATTATGACCCATGGAGTTGTTCCCAAGATTTTGGGCAAACAGAATAATGAAGGTTACTGGGAAACTCCTCAGAGCTTCTACACTGCAAAATACAAGGGTACAGTGTGGCAACTCATAATCTTGGCAGAGATTGGAGCCGACAAAAAAGATGAAAGAATCAAAAAAGCATGCGAATTCATTTTAGATAACTCTCAAGATTACGATAGCAACGGTTTTTCTATATCGCATAGCTCAAAAGTTGGCGGCGGCAGACACAACGAAGTTATACCCTGCTTAACGGGTAACATGGTTTGGAGTTTAATCAAACTGGGATATTTAGACGACCCAAGAATTGAGCATGCAATTAACTGGATTACAAAATATCAGCGATTTGATGATGGACTAGAGCAGCCACCTAAAGGTTGGCCTTACGATAAAGCTACGAGTTGTTTTGGAAAACATTCGTGTCACATGGGTGTTGTTAAAGCGTTGAAAGCGTTGGCAGCGATTCCCGCTTACAGGCGGTCTGGTGGTGTTCAAAGTGTGATTGAAAACGGCGCAGAATACCTGCTTATTCATAATGTTCACAAAAGAAGCCACGATTTGACCCGTTTATCTAAGCCCAGTTGGGTACATTTTGGTTTTCCATTAATGTACCAGACCGATGTTTTGGAGATACTGGGAATATTAACTTCACTGGGTTACAAGGATGAACGAATGCAAGAAGCCGTAGATTTGGTTGTTTCCAAGCAAGATGAACAAGGAAAATGGAATCTGGAAAGAACATTTAATGGTCGTTTTCAGGTAAACATTGAACAGAAAGGCAAACCAAGCAAATGGATTACTTTGAATGCACTGAAAGTGTTGAAGAGTTTCTACAGTTAAGTAACGTATATAATCTGTTTTGCATACCAGTTTTTGATGTGAAACGTGAGGACAAGCTTATGGCGGTTGATTTTAGTAAACTAAAAAAAGTTGCCGAAGGCAAAACAAAAATAATCTACGAAAACCCCAAAGACCCCAAAACAGTTTACATGGTCTTTAAAGACGACATAACCGCAGGCGACGGCGTAAAACATGACATAATACAGGGAAAAGCTTTGGTTGACTGGAAAACCAACCGCGACATCTACGAGTTGCTCAACCGCAAAAACGTTCGAACACACTACGTTTGCAGTCCTCAAGAAAAAGTTGTACTCGTCAAAAAACTGGACCGAAAAATAAACCTAGAAGTAGTTTCGCGGCGTGTCGCAGCTGGTTCCATACTAAAATGGGGCAACATGATTGAGGGCACACGTTTTGAACCCGTGATTACGCAGTTCCACTATAAGGATGATCCACTGCATGACCCCATGCTGGACGACAAATACATCGATTATATCATAAAAGCAAAAGACGGCACCGAATACGCTGAAATGATGCGTTTGAACAAGGAAATCTTTCTGCACCTCGAGAAGGCGTTTGCAGCGTTTGGCATCCAGTTGGTGGACATGAAACTTGAGTACGGAATCATCGACGCAGAAGTACACCTAATAGACGAGATTTCCGGTGGCTCCTTTAGGTTGTGGCCTTATGCACACAAAAACCCGAACCTGAACCAACTAAACGTGTTAACAGAACTTAACCCCGAAGGCAGACTGGACAAGGACACATACCGCATGGGTGAACAAATTGGAAGCGTCCTAACTAAGTTTGAGGAAATAGCCAAAATCACCGCAAAATTTGCTGACCTGTAATCTAGTCGTTGTCGTCTTGTTCTGTGGATGTGTACACTGGTAACGTGTCGTTTCCGTGGGGCATGATCCACACTTTACCGTTTTTGCCTGCTAATTCAAGGGCTTCTGTGATGGCGTCGTTCATTGCTTTGGCTGTGCGAAGTTTGAATGTGTTTATTGCGTAGTAGTCTGGCATAACCGAAACCAGAATGATGTTGACTTTTTGCAGTGCCTTCAGCAGGTAGTATGCTTTGTGTCCGCCCATTATGAAGCGTCGTTTGATTTCTTTTTCGACCTGTTTTAGTTCACCGAACTTGTTCATCCACTCAAAGAAAACGTCGTTGCCGTGCCCTTCGGCGCATTCTGCTACCAGAACGATTACGCCGTTACGTTTCACTGCGTCTATGGCGTTGTGGATTGCCTTTGAAGCCTGAAACAGGTTAATGTCATGCGGGTGCCCCCCTGAGCTTACAACAACAATGTTTGCCCGCTGGTCAATCGGCACCTTATACATTTCGTCAACAAGTTTTGTTCCCTCAACAAACGCCTGCTCCACGTCGCCAGCGAATGCTTGAACCAACTCGTTTTTGCTGTTTGTAACAATGTTCAAGGTAAAATCGACTTTAGCAAGCCTTGCTGCTTCGGTCATGTCGATGTGGACTGGGTTTTCTTCTAAAACACCTGTTTCGGCTTTGGGGCTTAGAAGCAGTGCATGGTTTTGTTGGATTGTTTCAGTACTGGCAACAGCGGGAAGAACACCTTTTCGTCCGCCGCCGTAACCAGCGTAGTAGTGCAGGTTTATGTCGCCTGCCAAGATTTTCACGTTTGCCTGTGCGAAAGTTTTGTTCACGTAGACCTTTGTTCCTTGGGACGTTTGGCCCAGATACACGTGGTCTTCTGCTTTGTGGTTGTGGCTTAATGTTTTAACTCTTGAGAATGCCTGTTTCCCGATTAATGTTTCCATCTCTTCTGGTGTTACCGCGCGGTGGGTGCCGCAACCAAATATTATTGTTATGTCTTCGTCTTTTACTCCTGCGGTGTTCAGTTCATCCAGCAACGGAACAATCATCAGGTAACTTGGAGTTGACCGTGTTGCGTCGTCAACAACTATAACTGCTTTGTCTCCTGTTTTGGCGATTTCACACAAACGTTTGGTTCCGATTGGTTCGTTTAGTGCACGTTTAATCTCCGCGTTTGAATCTGCTACTCCAGCCTTCTCTTTGGGCTCAATAGACCCAAGATAGTTTCTGGTGGGTATCCGTGCACAAACCTCAGTTTTACCGTAAGGAAGCCAAGCATCAACCATAAAAGACACATCTAACTGGTTACAACGTTTTCTTTAAGCGTCATTTAAAAGTAACGGCGAAACCAACACAAGGTCTTTAAAACTACCATCACATAATCTCTATTACCCGAGGTATGGACATGAAAACAGATGAAATGAAAGCAGAACTCAGCCAAATCCTCAACAGAATCGGTGCTTTGAAGTTTGGTTCTTTCAAACTTGCCAGCGGAAAAATGAGTCCATACTACATGGACCTACGAATCGTTCCCAGTTTCCCCGATGCCTTCAAACGTATCTGCGACCTGTATGTTGAACTCCTAAAAACCGAAATTGGAACAAACAACTTTGACCGAATCGCCGGAATCCCAACTGCGGGAATCTCGTTTGCGTCTATTGCTGCGTATATGCTCGAAAAGCCGTTCCTTTATGTGCGTTCAGCCGAAAAAGAACATGGACGAGGCAGAAAAGTGGAAGGAATCCTCCTGCCTGGTGACCGCGTTTTGTTGATGGATGATTTGATAACCAAGGGTGGTTCAATAGTTCAAGCCGCTGAATCAGTCCGAGCAGAAGGCGGTGTGGTAACTGATGCGGTTGTTTTGGTTAACCGTGAAGAACATGGAGCCGAAAACTTGGCAGATTCTGGAATTAAACTGCATTGTATTCTTACCGTAACCGAGCTTTCCCACAAATTCTACGACATGAGTGTTATATCAAAAAAGCAGTTAGACACGATACTCAAACAGGTTAACCATCAGTAAGCTAACGTTTGAGCTTAACAGTGAACTGTTTTCCTTGCTATTTAGTACGTTGAAGTATTGATTCACAATCTTTAACCCGTTTTCATTGTTCATAAAAGCTGATACTTCTGACCCTATTCTGGGATTGGAAATGAGAATGCCAAAGAAACAGGTTTTTGGTTGTTCCAACTTTTATGTTTGCCAAAACTGTGGATACGAACTGCCAAAAGAACAAGCAACAGTTTCAGGATGGGACGCACAGCAGTCTAATTGTCATGTTCACTGTCCAAAATGTGGAAAAATAATAAGAAATATTCCATAAAATACTGGTTACTTGTAGACTAAACCCAATTAAAGAAGAACCTAAACTGAAAAACTGTTCCGTTTTTATTCGTAGTATATCAGGTCTTCGAGTTCAAGGTTTTCGTGTAGTTTTGTGACTGCCTCGTAGACGTCTTCTTCTTTTTTGGCTCCTGTGCATACGAGTTTTCCGCTTGCAAAAAGCAAAATTACAACTTTTGGGATGTCCATTCTGTAGATTAAACCTGGAAACTGTTCAGGTTCATACATTGTCCTGCCAAGAGTATACGCGGACCGTTCTAGGTCGATTAAGCCCGCCAAGTTTGCTGAGGCAACAATGTTTTGTATCATCAGTTCTGGTTTGCCGATGATGATGATTCCGCTGCCTTTTAGTTCGCGTACTACTTTCATTACTGCACGTTTGGATTCTTTTTCAGATTTTGCGCCAGTGCAAACCATTTTTCCAGAACTGAAAATTAAAGTAGCAGTTTTTGGTCGTTTTAGCCTAAAAACCAGTCCCGGAAACTGTTCTGGACGGTATTCAACTCCTGGATACCCTTTAACAACAGCGTTTAGGTCAATTCTTTGATTTAATGTTGCAGAAGCCACAACATTTTCTATTCGAATAGACGCAACAACTTTGGGTAAATCCAGTCCCTCCTATATAAGGCAACATCAATTTTCTGCAGAGCTATTAATAAAGGCTTGCTTGGTTTCGTCACGTTTTCGTTTCTGCAATACTATTGGCAAAAACTCCACCAATATGAGTACCACTACACATAAAACAACAAGCGCCACCTTCACCGTAAAATCAGCGAACGCTAACGCAATATTACCCAGCCACGGAATTTTAGCAATATACCTGCCGATGAGTGCGCTTTCGTTTATTGTCCACGGGTCAGGGTAATCGTTGTTGTCTCCCCACGTTTTGAAACTGTATGTGTCATCGCCGTTGTCTATCTTTTCCACGGCACGGTGCACAATGCGTTCAGTGGGGTCGTAGGGTTTGTAAAATATGATTATATCACCTGGAACTGAAGCGTCTTTAGTTCCAACATGAATCGCGGAGACGTTTTGTACCCCTTCCACAATTATCAGGTCACCTTTGTACAAAACGGGTTCCATGCTTTCTGAGGCAACTGCTAAAACTGGGTGCTCTGTTCCAAGAACAAAACTTAGGGTGTACCAAAAAAGCATCACTATTGCTATTACGGCAACTATCATTATAATCGATTTAACGTAGTCCCGTTTGAGTAACTCAGGCAACTTCATGCTGTTTCTTGGCTCCGCCGATTAGAGAAATGTTTAGTTTCCCTCTGCTGTTTAGAACATAAAAACATAACGCATTAACGGAAAAAAAGAAGGAACTGTGGCTGTCAAAAGGTGCGAATTTTGAATCTGTTTACCTTTAACTAACTTCCAGTATCAACTAACTATATCTCAACAAAGATACGTAGACCCACTTTGAGGTCGTTGCTTAGAGCTTTTGTTTGTTTAAGACAACCTTGAATGATTTATTGCAACTGGGGCAGTCGAAAAGTCCGATTGTTAACTCTGTTCGTTTGCCTGCTTTGTCTGGTCGACCAGCCATTTTCCAAGTCTTTTTAGGCTTGGCAACTTCAGCTCCACAGAATTTACATTTGACCATTTTGTTTTTCTCCTCCATTAACTCGCATATTATTGTTCTGTTTATGATGAATAAAAGATTTGCCTTCAACAAAAGTTTATGACGAACCTGATAACCCGTTACATCAGTAACTTTTTAATCTGAAACACATATTTACGGTTCCAAAATGCTTTTTAAAACCTGTTTGCTTTACCTTCTCAGCTTTGGTGCACAGTAAACTTGCCAAACAGTAGACCCCCAAACGTTTTCGACAGGTTTGTTAAACCAATCCGACGGTTGATTGAGGAAAAAGGTTTCCAAACAGCAACGGAGACCCAAGAAAAAGCGATTCCACCGATTCTTGAAGGCAAAAACGTTCTCCTCATATCGCCTACGGCTACTGGAAAGACTGAATCCGCGTTTCTTCCAGTTCTTGACATGTTTCTTCGTTCCCCTGACCGGACACGGGGAATCAAAATATTGTATGTAACCCCCCTTAAAGCGTTAAACCGTGACATGCTGGAGCGTCTTGAGTGGTGGTGTAACAACCTTGACGTCAAGTTGGCGGTAAGACACGGCGACACAGAAACCAAAGAACGCAGCAGACACACAAGAAGCCCCCCCGACATGTTGATTACAACACCTGAAACGTTACAGGCAATCCTGACTGGACGCGTGCTTAAACAGCATCTGAGCGCAGTAAGGTGGGTAATTGTCGACGAGGTTCACGAGTTAGCCGACAGCAAACGTGGCAGCCAGTTGTCTTTGGCTTTGGAACGTTTGGAGTTGTTAACTGGTACAGATTTTCAACGAATCGGGTTATCTGCTACTATTGGTAGCCCAAGCAAGGTTGCACAGTTTCTTGTGGGGTCTGACCGCCCAGTTGAAATCGTGAAGGTCACGTTAGAGCGACAAATAGATTTGAAGATAATTTTTCCGGAACCCACAAAAGACGACTACGACCTTGCCGCAACACTGTTTACTCACCCCGAGGTCGCTGCCCGTTTGCGGGTTATTCGTAAATACATTGAATCTCACCGCTCCGTTTTGTTGTTCACTAACACCCGCTCAGTTTCCGAGGTACTTGCAAGCCGCTTCAAGGTTTGGGACGTAAACTTTCCTGTTTCTATTCATCATGGTTCGTTGGCTAAACCTTCTCGAATCGCAGCAGAACGGGGACTGAAAACTGGTGAACTCAAAGGCTTGGTTGCTACCTCGTCGCTGGAGCTGGGAATCAATGTGGGTCGTATCGATATGGTTATCCAGTATATGAGCCCACGGCAGGTAACACGTTTAATTCAGCGTATTGGCAGAAGCGGACACAGTGTTGGACGTGTTCCAAAGGGTGTTATAATTACCATGGACTCAGACGACACCTTGGAAGCAATGGCGATAGCCCGCAAAACCATCCACGAGGAACTGGAACCGTTACATGTGCCTCCAAAACCTTACGACGCACTTGTTCACCAGATTGCAGGCTTGTTAATAAAACAAAAAGAGTGGAGCTTCAAAGAAATACATAACCTGTTCAAGAAGGCATATCCATACAGCGACCTAACAGAAACAGACCTAGAAAATGTGTTAGACTACATGAACCGCCGTTACCCACGGTTTGCGTGGGTTTCAGAACAACAAAAAATGGTGGTTAAACCGCGTCCAACAAAACCGCTTTACGAATACTACTTTGATAATCTGTCCATGATTCCATCAAAAAAGAATTTCTTGGTCATAGACGACCAAACCGAATCCGCGGTGGGTGTATTGGATGAAACCTTTGTTGCCGAATACGGAAAACCAAGCGTGAAATTCATTATACAGGGCAGACCGTGGCAAATCGTTAACGTTTCTGGGGACAAAATATACGCAAAACAGATTGACGACCCAACAGGCGCAATACCAAGTTGGGTTGGAGAAGAAATCCCCGTTCCCTACGATGTTGCTCAAGAGGTTGGTCAAATCAGAGCTTTTGTGGAAACGCAGATGAGCCAAGCCAAAGACCTAAAAACCATAGCTGAGCTGCTGGTAACACGATACCCCGCAGACCCAGATACTATTTTGCGGGCAATACGGGAAACCGTTGAACATGTCCAGAAAGGCTACCTTGTGCCCACCGATAAACGAATCATAATCGAAGACTGGGAAGACTTCGTGGTACTGCATACCAACTTTGGGTCTCTTGCTAACAGGGCACTGGCACAGCTTCTGGGGCACCTTTTGTCTGAGCAAACAGGTTACAGCGTTGTGGTCCAACATGACCCTTACAGAATATTCGTAAACACCTTGGGTGCAGCTAAAGCCGACAATGTGATGGCGTTGTTTGATGAGATTAAAAAAATCGGCAGCTACGCAGTCCGCGACGTTATGGTTCGTTCCACGGTTAAAACTGGAATCTTCAAACGGCGTATGGTTCATGTTGCCCGCAGGTTTGGTGGCATACAAAAATGGGTTGACCTAAGCAAGGTTAGCCTGCATAAACTGATGGAAAGCTTCGAGGACACCGCAATCTATGATGAGGCTCTGAAAGAAACCTTCAACAACGACTTAGACATCGAACAAACGTTACATATTTTGGGAGCAGTTCACGATGGCACCATCGAAATAACTAAACTTGAAACAGGCGGGGATGCTTCCCCAGTTGCGCGGGTTGGCATCGAAAAAGTCAGCATGAAAACTGATTTGATTCCGCCTGAACGCATGAAACTCATACTGGTGGAATCGGCGCGTGCGCGTCTGCTAAACGAGGTTCGAACTTTTGTGTGCACAAAATGTTGGGACTACATGGACATGATACGCTTACAGGATTTGCCCCAAAAACCTGTGTGCCCAAAATGTGGTTCACCATCGTTAGGTGTACTTAGAATTGGCGAGGACACAATTCAATCCCTAATCGATAAACAGGGCGAAAAACTAACCCAAAAAGAAGAAAAAATCAGCCGCCACGCAACAAACACCGCAAAACTGGTTGCCAAGTATGGTAAACCCGCGGCTGTGGCACTTTGTGGACGAAACCTCAAACCCCAAGACGTGAAAGAGTTACTGCAAAAAGAGAGTACACTCTCAGACAACTTCTTTGAGGCTGTCACAGAAGCGGAACGACAATCCTTGAAACGCAAATTCTGGTAAAACACGTTATTTTGTTGACCGCAAAATCTTGTAAATGAACCGTATTGGTGCGGGTCCAAAAGAGGTTTTTCCGTTTTTTGCGTCTTTTATCATTGTGGCTAGGTCGTAGTTGTAGTCATGTTCGCATGTGTGCATCAGTTTTTTGGCTTGGTTCATGCTGTAAGCGAACAAAAACTTCAAAGCGTAACCTTTCGCTCCGCTGTTGGTAACAAAATATTCTCCCAGAAGCGTTTCACCCCAGTTGATGTTGTGTTTCCAGCACCGCATAAACAGTTCAGCCTGTTTGGGTGTGAATTTATCAAAGGTGTATGACTCGGCTTTGTCCTTAAACCCGCCCATCGAAACAAGCAACAGCGGCACAATCAAACTTTTGAACTGTCTTAGTTCTTCAACCAGTTCAAGCGAACATTCAATGTCTTTGTCTGTTTCATCTGGAAACCCAATAATCATTGTGGCACATGGAACCCAGTGGTTGTCTGACATTACCTGAAACGCATCTACCGCCATGTTTGGCCAGTCCTGTGGTTCAAAGGGTCTGCATTTTCCCTTCATGTATTCCTGAATCAGCCGCGGACTGCCCGTTTCTAAGCCTGTTTGACCGCTAATCCAGTTGTCTGGTCTGGCATCCAAAATGTTCGAAATCGCCTCAACAACTTCAGGGGCACTGGCAACTGACGACAACGCAAAATGACTCAACGCCACAGCATGAACACCTGGGTATGCTCGGACGGTTTTAAAAAGGTCAATAACTGCTTCGCTGTTCACTTCTAAACCCTTTGCCTTATACCTGAGAACATCCTCAGCGTGAAGCAATGGGCGCCGTCCTGCTTTGAGGTTTACTTTGACTTCTTTTAGTATGTCGTTTATTGGGCGGCAGCGGTAACTTTGCATTGTTGGAACACAAAACTCGCAGCCTCGTCCACAGCCGCGGGTTATCTCGATGATTCCGTCTACTGTTGCTCCCCTGATTAACGGTATATCATCAACAGAGACCGCATCTCCTTGAACTACTTCTGGTATTGGTTTGTTGTTGGCTGCGTTTTCAAAAAGAGACCCCGCGATGTTGTCTGCTTCTCCTATTACTACGCAATTTACACCTAAGTTGTGCCTGACTTTGCTGTTTTCTAGTTGCCATGCTCCGGCTCCGCCAACAATTATTTTTGGTTTATATTTTTTGATTGCTGGGTTGTTCAGCAGTTCCATGAATTTGAGGTGTGTGTAGGCTTCTCCGTTGAATAGTTGTGTAAACGTGGATGTGGCAGGTGCAACACCCATTGGGTCGGTTTCTGTGACTCCAACAACTCTGGTGTTTGGGCCTACAACTTTTTCAAGGTGGTCAGGGTGAGCTACTACGATGTCTTTTCGTTTGAATCCGTGGTTAAGCAACGCGGACTCGATTTTTCGTGTTCCGCAAGGAGCAACTTTAACGGACCCATCAGCGTAAACTGGAACCGATGGACAAAACATGGAAAAGTACAACCAGTCCGGAATCAAACCTTTTGGGACGCAGGCGCTAAAACCAAGGAAGATGCCTCCGCTGTATTCGCTCATCAGCGTTCTGTCCGCAGTTAAGACTACTTTGAAGCCTTCGTTTGACATGTTGAACAACCGTCTCCCCCTTTGCTGTTCAGAAAATATGTATGAATAACCCGCTTTTAACACAGTCGGTTATCTGAACATTTACGGTTAATGCAAAAAAGAGTCTCATTTATGCACTCATTTCCGCGAAAACAATAAAAGGTAGCTTGTATGTAAAACAAAACAAAGAGGAGAATGTATTGTTTCTTGCACCCTTTGTTGCATCGCCTACCTCTGTTGTCCGCCAGATGCTGATTTTGGCTGACCTTAAACCTGGAGACGTCTTGTACGATTTGGGTTCAGGCGACGGAAGAGCAGTTATAATGGCTGCCCAAGACTTTGGCGCAACCTCTGTGGGAATCGAGTTAAGGGACGACCTAACAAAAAAAGCGTTAACCACAATTAACGAGCTTGGGTTAAACGAAAAAGTGCAGATAATTCAAAAGGACATATTTCACGTTAACCTGTCCAGTGCCGATGTTGTTTTTCTGTATTTGACAACCAGCGCAAACGAGAGAATCAAACCCAAAATGGAATCAGAACTAAAACCTGGAACCCGTGTGGTTTCTCATGACTACGAAGTTCTTGGCTGGAAACCTGAACGTGTAAACAATTTCTGTGAAAACCCAAAACTGGGGTACCCGTCTCATACTTTGTATGTTTACAAGAAGTAACCTTTTTTTGAATAAGCATGCACCGAAAAATCGGTTCAGTAACGTTGTTAAGTCCGAGAATTCTTGAATAATCCCAATTTATGTATATGTTGTATTTGGCGAGTGAACAATGAAACCTGTTCCGTGGCGTTACATAGAATCTTGGAACTGCATCGAGTGTGGAATGTGCTGCAAAGACTACCGCGTAGTCTTAGCGCCTAATGAGTGGGCAAGCATCACCAAACTGTATGGTTTTGAGTCAACATACGCGGAAGGAACAAGGTTGTATCTATCAAAAAAAGGTGACAAAACCTGCCATTTTTTAACTCCGACAGGTGATAGCTGCGTTTGTGGGTTGCAGTATAGTAAACCTAAAGCCTGTAAAATTTGGCCTTTCAAGGTTTTTGCGTCGCCAAGGTTTGGTATGGCAAAACAGGCACATTTCAGGTACCAAAATAGGGA
>JBAZEV010000050.1:0-12874 GCA_041653695.1 Bathyarchaeia archaeon | reverse complement strand
CCCGTTGTTTGTGTTGCGTTGGTTGGGTCTGACCACAAAAAACAGTTGTTTATCCTGAAACGGGACGGAATCGAAACAGGCAACAAAACAATACCAAAAGACGTTAAGGTCACATACTTTGGTGTAAACGAAGAAAAACTGTTGCTTGAAAAACTCTTTGAGGCTCTTCGTGAGTACCCCTTTATTGTAACGTTTAATGGCGACGAATTCGACCTGCCATACCTGTATAACCGAGCAGTAAACCTTGGAATCCAAAAAAGCCAAATCCCAATACAGGTTGGACGAAGAGTCTGCTCATTCCCGCATGGGATTCACCTTGACTTGTACAAGTTCTTCTTCAACCGCTCAATTCAAATCTACGCCTTCGGCAACAGGTACCGCGACATAACCCTGAATGAAATCGGAACATCCCTTCTTGAACTCCCAAAAATTGGGTTCGAAAAACCGTTGTCAGAGCTCAGCTACACTGAACTGGCTGAGTACAACCTACGGGACTCCGAAATCACGTTAAAACTAACATCGTTTAACGACAATTTGGTCATGAAACTGATGCTGGCAATGTCCAGAATCTCACACATGACAATGGAAGACGTAACCCGCCAAGGAGTATCAAGGTGGATACGAAGCTTCCTTTACCACGAACACCGCCAACGAAACATGCTCATCCCCAACGACGAAGACATACTAGCCCTAAAAGGCGGAACAACCACCACCGCCGCAATCAAGGGAAAGAAGTACAAAGGCGCAATAGTCGTAGACCCTGTACCTGGTGTCCACTTTAATGTGGCAGTAATGGACTTTGCAAGCCTGTATCCATCGATTATTAAGGTCTACAACTTGGGTTACCAAACCTTGCTGTGCAACCACGAAGAATGCAAATCAAACAAAGTCCCCGAAACCACGAGTTGGGTATGCACCAAAAACAAGGCATTGGAAAGCCTGCTCATAGGCTCATTACGTGACCTGCGGGTTAAATGGTACAAAAACAAAGCCAAAGACAAAACCCTACCCGAAGACCTAAGAAGCTGGTACAACGTAATCCCAAGCGCGCTTAAAGTCATATTAAACGCAAGCTACGGAGTGTTCGGTTCACCCGCATTTAGTTTATACTGCCCACCAGTAGCAGAAGCAACCGCCGCATACGGACGACACGTCATAACACAAACCATAGAAAAAGCCCGCTCCTTGGGCGTAGACGTCCTGTACGGCGACACCGACAGCCTCTTCCTGTTAAATCCCTCCCAAGAGCAGATAGAAACCATGGCAGATTGGTCCAAAAAAGCGATGGGAATGGAACTTGAAGTCGAAAAATTCTACCGATACGCAGTATTCAGTTCCCGCAAAAAGAACTACCTTGGCATCCTGAAAGGCGGAGGCGTAGACGTAAAAGGCATGACAGGCAAAAAACGGCACATCCCACCGTATATCAAAAAAGCGTTCTACTCATTGGAAGACCGCCTAGAACAGGTCCAGAACCCCTCAGAATTCGAGGACGCCAAAAAAGAGATTAAACAAATCATCCGCGACCGTTACCTGCGCCTGAAACAGCGCCGCTGGGGCGACACACCAAACGAGTTGGCGTTTCATGTGGTTCTTGGCAAACCCCCAAGTTCGTACACAAAAACTACTCCACAACACGTGAAAGCGGCTAAAATGCTGGAAAAACTTGGTCACGAAATGAAAGCAGGCGACCTAATCAGCTACGTCAAAGTCATAAAAGGCGTTAAACCCGTTCAACTTGCCTCAAACAGCGAAGTAGACGTAGACAAATACGTAGAATACCTGCACTCAACCTTTGACCAGATACTAGACGCGTTGGGACTTGATTTTGACGAAATAATCGGTTTAACAAAACTTGAAAGTTTCATGTAAAAATAGAATTATCCCAAAAAACTAGGGGGTTTCAAAGTTTTGGTCGTTAACGACGTTGGACTTGTTTCCCATATGTTTGACTTCTACCCCTTCTTTGATTGGTTTGCAGGGAACTTCATATTTTTTGAACAACCACATTAACTCGTTGAACGCTTTCTCGTTTACCTCTAATTCCACTACTTCAGTCATCTCTTCGATGATGGCGGGGTGTTTAGGGTTAGCCTTGTAGAGCATCATGAACTCGGCGTCCTGTTCAGACTTCGGAGGAACAGCGATTATCTCCCAGAGCGACTTTGCTGGAAAGTTCCGAGGGGGGTAACGTTTTATTCGGATTTTCTTCAAGTCTTCTTGCTCTTTCATCCTAGTGCACAACATTAACTCCACACCTGCTCCATAATATAAGCGGGGATGGAAGGTACCTCTATATCTATTCTAAAAAGTCCTAAAACGAAACCCGTATTTTGCAGTTTTTTTACATAACATTCAGTGTAACTGAAAAACGGCAACAATTCACCACAAACCCATAAAACCTTTAATTCCCTACATCAAACAAATACCGTTCAAAGGACGACACAAACTTGATACTGTTTATAGCCTCAACAAAAGACACCGCAGGAACAAACATCGCAAACAGCCTAATAGAATTGTATTCCTTTGAAAAACAGGCCGAAACATTCCAGAACAACCCAACATACACCAAAACATTGCATAACAAACAAACCAAACTAGTATTCACAAACAACGAAATAGTAAACACACAATTCCTAGAAAACCAGTTCAAACCAGAATTACTCATTTTTTTGTCAAGGCACAGCAGCGCCGCAGGAATACCAACCTTGTCTGTTCACACACCCGGAAACCTCGCAGATGCCCAGTATGGAGGAAAACCCAGAACAGTATCTGTTGCACCCGCAAAAGCGATGCGATCTGCCCTGCAAGAAATGGCAAAACAAGCCAAAACAAAAAACCTCCAATACGAAGTATCATACGAATGCACACACCACGGACCATCACTTGATACCCCATCCATGTTTGTGGAGCTGGGAAGCTCACCCGAACAATGGACAGACCTCAACGCTGCCCAAGCAGTAGCCCACGCAGCAGTTGCCGCGGTATCTGAGCAACCAAACTGTGCAGTAAAACTGGGAATCGGTGGACCACACTACAACACAAAATTCACAAAACTGGCGTTAACCACGCATGTGGCGTTTGGGCACATGATTCCTAAATATGCCCTAGCAGACGTTGACCTTGAAACCATAAAACAGTGCACCCAAAAAACGTTGGAACCCGTAGAATCTGCGGTTCTTGACTGGAAAGGCATCAAAGGGGAACACAAAATTGGGGTAGTAAATGCGCTTGAAACGCTGGGTATACCGGTAGAAAAAATTTAACCAAAAAAGTGTGGGGTGGGGAAGTCTTCTATTTGATTCCCCAACGTTTTGTGACCTTCACTATTATGAAGATAACCAACGTTACGATTATGAATGTAATCAGCGCTACCAGAAAGTTGCCTACGCCAAACACTTGACTTCCTGATGTTACCTGAAGTGAAGATATGTCTGCAAGTCCCGGCAAAGCAAGACCTATGGCGGGCAGTAGTAAATCTTTGACAAGTGATTGAACCAAGCCACCCAAGTAAACACCCATAATGAACGCAACAGCCAACCCTAATACCTTGTATTGTTCAAGAAACGCCTTGAATTCACTCCACATGCCTTTAGGTTCTGGTGCGGGGGGAGCAGGTTTAGTTGTCAGTAGTTCCCGTATCTGTTTAAGTTCGTTTAACATCTCATCTTCTTTGGTCATTTCGGTTCTCCAACCTATCTATTTGCACATTTTCGCCTTTTAACACCTGTTGTGCTAAACAACAACACGCAAATGTCTTGTTAAATTGCCCAGAACATTGTTAAAAACAAGCCAACTCAGGGATAACTTTACATATTAGAATTTAATTCTGAAATGGCGAACAACCTTGGGACTGAAATCATTCTTTACGTCAGCATCACGATTGCTGAAACTTGCCACAAAACCTGGCAGAACCGAGCTGTGGCTATCAATAAAAATTTGTTTCCTAGGCATAATTGTAATCGGCGGAATAGGGTTCATAATCAGACTAATCTCTTATGTTTTTTAGAGTTGAACAACCATGGCTGAAGACGAGAAAATTACAACTGCAGTTTTCGCGGTACGAACAACTGCAGGACAAGAAAAAAACGTTTCAAACCTCATCGAAGCCAAAGTGAAAATGAATCAACTTACTGTCAAGTCTGTGCTTGTTCCTGAACTGCTAAAAGGCTACGTTTTCATCGAAGCAGACGGACCACACTCCGTAGAAAAAGCAATCGCTGGAGTAAAACATGTGCGTTCACGTGTTCCCGGAGTTGTAACTTTTCCGGAAGTCGAACGGTACATCATTGTTAAACCAGTAATAGAAGAACTCGACGAGAACGACCTCGTTGAAGTTGTTGGAGGCCCCTTCAAGGGAATGCGCGCCAAAATCACGCGGGTTGACAAAACAAAAGAAGACGTCACCCTTGAGCTTTTGGAGGCGACCTTCACTTTACCGATCACAGTTCACGCAGACTACGTGAAACTTGTTGAGAAATCAAAAAAGGAAGACTGAAAACATGGCAGATATGAAAGTTGTTGAAGCATTAATAAACGGTGGACAAGCTACCGCTGGGCCTCCTCTTGGACCTGCACTTGGGCCTTTAGGAGTGAACGTTTTAGCTATTGTAACCAAAATCAACGAAATAACCAAAGATTTTGCTGGTATGAAAGTACCTGTAAAGATTAGTGTTAACACTGACAACAAAGAGTTTGAAGTAAGCGTAGGTACACCTACTACCTCTGCGTTGATTGTCAGCGAGTTGGGTGTTTCAAAAGGTTCAGGTACTCCTAAAACTGAAAAAATAGGCGACCTATCCATGGAACAAGTTGTGAAAATTGCTAAAATGAAACGTGAAGACGTTTTAGGTCGTAACCTCACCGCTGCAGTCAAAGAGATTTTGGGCACAGGCGTTAGCATGGGTCTTACTGTTGAAAGCAAAGACCCAAGGGACGTTCAAAAGGAAATTGATGAAGGAAAATACGACTCTTTACTAAAAGAGTGAGGCAAAGAGTAATAAGATTTTTATAACTGGCTTTTGTACGTGAATTGCGCGAGGCTCTAAAGTTGCCGTTAATAATGAAAAATCTTCTTGCTGCTGTGAAAGAAGTTAAATCCCAGTCTGCTGAACGTAAGTTTTCCCAATCTATAGAGCTCGCCATGAACCTGCAGAATATTGACATGAAAAAACCTGAGGGCAAAATTCAGGAACGTATTGAGTTGCCCTTTTCTATTGGTAAGGAAGTAAAAGTCTGCGTTATTGCTACAGGCGAGATGGCGTTGAACGCTCAGAAGGCGGGAGCTAGCTTGGTTATTGAAAGGGCTACACTGGAAGGTTTAGCTGCTGATAAGAAAAAACAAAAAGACATCGCTAAAGAGTATGATGTCTTCATTGCTGAGGCCCCACTGATGCCCCTTGTGGGTAAGAACCTTGGTGCTTCACTTGGTCCAAGAGGAAAAATGCCTACTCCTATTGCTCCTAACGCTGACATAAAAGAACAGATTATGAAAAACCAGAACGTGGTCTTTATTCGGACCCGTGCACAACCTGTTATCCAATGTCGTGTAGCAACTGAGTCCATGCCCGACAATGAGATTGCTGAAAACGTTCAAGCTGTTGTTAAAAGGATTGAGAGTAAACTCAAACGAGGAATCAAAAACGTGAAAACTGTTTACCTGAAAACCTCGATGGGGCCCTCAATTAAAGTAGCTATGTAGTAGGGAAATGTTATGTCTGTCCGTCAATCAACTCTGTTAAAAGCTGACCAAGTTGAAGAGATAAAGGATTTACTATCACAATACAATTCGGTGGGAATTGTTCGCCTAGAAAAAGTCAGGGCTTCGATGCTTCAAAAGTTGCGCAAAAAACTGGAAAAAGATGCATGTGTTCGTGTTGTTAAAAACTCGCTTATTACACGTGCTGTTGCTCAAACAACAGATAAGGTTGGAATAAACAAACTTGAAGAGCATTTGACTGGATCTAACCTTTTCCTATTCACTAACCTGAACCCATACAAACTTGTTATCCTTCTTGAAAAAAGCAAAGTGAAAACAACCGCTAAGGCAGGTGACCTCGCCGCTTTTGATGTAATGGTTCCTGCTGGAAACACTGGGTTGGCTCCTGGTCCAATCATCAGCCAGTTTACTGCTGTTGGTTTGCGTACCAGAATCGAGTCTGGTAGTGTTTGGGTTGCCAAAGACACTGTTGTTGTAAAAGAAGGTGAACCGATTAATGCTCAGCTTGCAAGTTTGCTTTCAAAGCTTGGAATAAAGCCTGTTGAGGCTGGTCTTAGCTTGAAACTTGTTTTCGAGGATGGTATGATTCTTACCGAGGACGATTTGACAATCGACCTTGAAGCGTTTAAGCGAACCCTAGAGTTGGCTCAACAATATGCTTTCAACCTGAGTTTGGAGGCTGCTATTGTTGTTCCTGAGAACATCAACTTCCTTGTTCGTTTGGCTCACCAAAAAGCACATAGTTTGGCTTTGAGTGCGGGCATTATAAACAAGGATACTGTTGCTGACCTTATTCGGAAGGCTAACATGGAAATGATGAGCTTGAACGAGAAATTAGATGAAGCCCAGAAGGGTGAGTCATCAAGTTAGGTTCAGAAAAGTTGAAAAGTAAGTATGTTTGAAAAGATGGAGGAGAATGAATATGGAATACGTATATGCTGCGATGCTTCTGCACAAAGCTGGAAAAGAAATCAACGAAAAGAGTGTAGCTGAAGTTCTCACTGCAGCTGGCATTACTGCCGATGCTGCTCGTGTAAAGGCTTTAGTTGCTTCTATTGCTGAAGTTGACATTGAAGAAGCTATCAAATCTGCGCCAATGATGGCAGCAGGACCAGCGCAGGCAGCTGCAGCAACAGCAAAAGAAGAAAAGGCCAAAGAAGAAGAGCCAGAAGAAGACGAGTCCAAAAAAGAAGAAGCTGCAATGGAAGGTCTAGGTTCCCTGTTCGGTTAAACGGGACCAGCTTTTCTGCTTCGTTACACAGGTGGGGTTTTGGCCCCTTCTGTTTTATCTTTTTGGTTTTTCGTTTTCTTAGCTTGTGCAAGTATGTTTTATTTTTAACCTGTTTTTCAGTCTTAATTGCTAATCTGAACCTTTTTGTGGGTTGAACAGTTACGCTATTGATATTAAGCAGTTTTGCCCTGAATCCTATCTATGGTCATAGATTCAAAAAAATTACGAACGTTGTACCTGGATTTCTTCAGTGAAAACAGGCACAATCTGATTCCAAATTCTCCTCTTATCCCAGAATATGACCCAACCGTATTGTTTACGCCTGCGGGTATGCACCCTTTGATTCCCTATTTTTTGGGGCAGCCTCACCCGCTTGGAAAACGTTTGATGAATGTGCAGAAATGTTTCCGAACCGGAGACATCGAATGTGTCGGCGATAACTCCCATTTGACCTTTTTTGAGATGCTGGGAAACTGGTCACTGGGTGACTACTTCAAAAAAGAAGCCATCAGCATGAGTTACGATTTTCTCACAAACAAGCGTTGGCTTAACTTGGACAAGAAACGGTTGTCCTTTACCGTGTTCGCCGGCGACCAAGACGCCCCCCAAGACAAAGAAAGCTTTGAGGCATGGAGCGCCCAAGGTGTTGCGGATGACCATATTTACTATTTGGGTAAAGAAGACAACTGGTGGGGCCCCGTAGGCAACACTGGACCATGTGGACCTTGTACGGAAATGTTTTATGACACAGGAAAACAGCCTTGTGGCCCAAACTGTAGGCCTGGTTGTTCGTGTGGTAAATATTTCGAGTTATGGAACGACGTTTTCATGGAGTATAACCGGACTCCAGCGGGTTGTTATGAGTTGCTTAAACAAAAGAACGTTGACACCGGCATGGGTGTCGAGCACACCGCTGCGATGCTGGAAGAAAAACAGAACGTTTTCCAAATCGGTGCGGTTCGGCCAATCGCAAAAACGGTTGAAGACCTTGCTGGCATAACTGTGCCGGATGCTTTGCAGGAGCGTTCTGTTCGTATTATCACTGACCATATTCGGGCTTCCACGTTTTTCCTTGGTGACGAACGTGGCGTGAAACCCAGTAACCTTGACCGCGGGTATGTTTTGCGTCGTTTGATTCGCCGTGCGATTCGTTTTGGTCGTTTGATTGGTATTGAGCAAAACTTCATCACAGACGTTTCCGCTGTTGTAATCGACCTCAACGAGAATGAGTACCCGTTGTTGCGCGAGAAACAGGCTAGTATCTTTGATGAGTTGACCAAGGAAGAAACCAAATTCAAGAACACCCTTGAGAAGGGTTTGCGCAAGTTCCAGCGGCTTACCGAGAACTGCTCGAATATCAGCGGTAAGGACGCGTTTTTGTTGTTCCAGAGTTTCGGTTTCCCAATCGAGTTAACCAAAGAGTTAGCCGCAGAAAACGGTGTAGCGGTTGACGAGAACGCTTTCTGTTGCGAGTATGAGCAGCACCAGAAGGTTTCGGGTGCAAGCGCTAAAACGTTGTTTAAAGGCGGTTTAAGCGACGCCTCCACTCAAACCAAGAAACTGCACACGGCAACCCATATGTTAAACGAGGCACTGCGTGTTGTGCTAAAGAACCGTAACATCCACCAGCAGGGAAGCAACATCACACCAGAGCGGCTAAGGTTTGACTTCAATTTTGACCGCGCGTTAACGCCCGAGGAAATTGCGGCAGTTGAGAAGCTTGTTAACGACCAAATCAGCAAATGCATGCCCGTTGTCCGCATGGAAATGAGTATCGAACAAGCCAAAACATGTGGTGCGCAGGCGGTGTTTGACTCAAAATACGGTGACACTGTATCTGTTTACAAGGTAGGCGACTTCTCAACCGAAGTCTGCGGCGGACCACACGTATGCAACACCAAAGAACTAGGAACATTCAAAATAACAAAAGAACAAAGCATAGCATCAGGCGTAAGAAGAATACGGGCAACACTAGAATGATTCTTTAGTGAACCTAGAAACTAAGTTCATCATAGAAGAAAAAATAGAAAACAACGCTAAATCGCGGAAAACTAACAAATTGTTTGAATTGTATCTAACGTTTTCTTTTTTTCACTCTTCTTCGGCAAAATCTACTGGTCGTTCATAGTGCAAGTATAATGGAACACGTTCTACTCCTATTCCTTTTTCAATCATTAGCTCGACTATGCTCTCACCGTTTAACAAAATTATTGGAACTGCACCCTTTTTTAGTGATGCATCTCTAGCTTGTTGAGTAAAATCTGAAGTTACAAAGAAAACTCCCTGTTCAAACTCGCCTTGTATCGCTCCTCTAAATTTATCTACTTCTGGGCGACCTATGTTTCCTTGCCAGCGTTTACACTGAAATGCAACGCTCATTGTTGCTAATCCTAATTTTAATTTCCCATACCCATCTATGCCCCCATCTGATGATAGAGTTGTTACATTAACCTGAACAAAGCCGTATGCCTGAAGCAATTTTCGTGAAAGTATTTCAAATTGGCGTGGAGTAAGTTCATGTAGGCTATCAAGGAGTTTTGAACGAAACCCTGTTTCGTATTCTTCATATAACTCAAAAAAGTTCACTGTTGGCTCTGTTGGTCCTTTTGTTTCTACGCGTTTTCTACCTTTGTCTGTTATCGCCCAAATTGCGCGGCTTGGACTAGTCATCTCACCTTTATTAATAAGGCTTAGTCTCACCCATTGTATGCGATTTGTCCATTTGGAACCTCCTGATGGAAGAGTTTCTGTTAATTCTTCATCTTTAATTCCGGGAAATTTTTTCGTTACACATGGATAGATTTCCTTTGTCTTTCCTTGTCCGCCGAGTTCCACAAGGACTTCAAGAAGCGGGACTTCAACATCTTTCTGTTTTGGAAGCATTGTTTAACTCCGTACATTTATATCAAAAGAATAAATTGATATGTTTTTTCCCTTTTGTTTAATTAACAAGACCCAATTATTGGAGAGCGGATAACTTTGGGGAAATACGAACAAACTAAATACTTGAAGAAAACTAAAGCAAGAACTTTTCATCAATGTGATTTATGTGCTGGAACAATAGAACCCACAGAATATTACTATGCTGAAACTCAGGATAGATTTCTTCAGTCATTACATGCTATGCATTTTTGTTCTAAATGTTATGAAAAATTTGGTGTTCAACTATTAAACATGAAGCAAAAGAAAACAAACAAAAAGTCTGACTCCAAGCCTTTGAATGATTTCTTTTAATGATGTTAGTTTGTTGCTGAATTACCTGTACGTCTGCATTAACAGTAATCAACAATCGGTTACGAATCTACTGCTACAATAAATCAAAGGCATATTTGTATCATATTTGAAGACTAATAGAGGTTCATTGTTGAAATCGTGTTTTTTCCGAAAAACTAAGCACATGCAACTTTTGTTGGACTGGTAAAACTTTTAACGTTCGTGGGTACCTGAAGTGCTTGATGACATCGTTTAAGCAGATTGAGAACAAGTGGCGCAGGGCTTGGGAGCAAGCCAAAATATTTGAGGCTGACCCAGACCCGAACCGCGAAAAGTTCATGATTACTTTCCCGTTCTCGTACATGAACGGCCCACTGCATGTGGGGCACGGATTCACCGCATCTCGCGTAGACGTGTATGCGCGGTTTAAGCGGATGCAGGGCTATAACGTTTTGTTTCCGTGGGCGTGGCACTGGACAGGCGAAACAATCGCAGGTGCAAGCGAACGCGTCAAAGCAGGCGACGAAATACTAATCCGAGCCTTCCGTGACGTGGACGGGGTAACCGAAGAAGCCCTGAAAAACTTTGTAGACCCCGTGTACATGGCACGGTACTACACGGATGACAGCCGCGAATCCGTAAAACGCATCGGATACAGCGTTGACTGGAGACGCGAATTCACTACTACCTCGTTGTATCCAACTTTTAGCAAATTTGTTGAATGGCAATGCGAACGGCTGCGCGAGAAAGGGTACATCATTAAAGGCACATACCCCGTGGTTTGGTGCCCGCATGACCAAAGCCCAACAGGCGACCACGACCGCCAAACAGGCGAAGGCGTAGTCCCAGAAGAATACACCTTACTAAAATACCGCATGGAAGACGGAACAATACTGCCATCCGCAACTTTTCGGCCAGAAACAATCTACGGCATAACAAACATCTGGATAAACCCAGACGCAACATATGTAAAAGCCGAGGTAAACGGCGAAACGTGGATAATCAGCAAAACCGCAGCAAACAAACTAGCCGAACAACAAAAAACCGTTAAAATCCTTTCTGAGTTTAAGGGCAAAGAAATCATCGGCAAAAAATTCAGTAGCCCACTAAACCCACAAAAACAGATGCTGATACTTCCCGGCTGGTTCGTCAGCCCAGACAACGCAACAGGCGTAGTATACAGCGTACCCGCCCACGCACCATTCGACTGGCTGGCGCTACGGGATTTGCAAAACAAACCCGAACTACTGAAAGAGTTTAGTATCGACCCCGCAGAGGTCCAAAACATAAAACCTGTCTCATTAATCACCGTCGAAGGATTTGGCGAATGCCCCGCAGTCGAACTCGTGGACCAGATGCAGGTTAAAGACCAACATGACCCCAAAGCCGAGGACGCAACCAAGGCGTTATACAAAAAAGAGTTCCACGGCGGAAAACTAAAACAAATCTGCGGACCATACGCAGGAAAACCCGTCAACAAAATAAAAGACCTGCTGATTTCAGATTTCAAGGAACAGGGCATCGCAGATTTCATGTATGATTTGCCCGAACCCGTAGTATGCAGGTGCATGACCCCGTGCCATGTTAAGCTGCTTAAGGAACAGTGGTTCATCAAATACTCCGACCCCACATGGAAACAAAAAACCAAACAAACCCTTGAAAAGGCAGCTATATACCCAGACACTGCAAGGCAGTGGTTCCTTAACATAATCGATTGGCTCAAAGAGTGGCCATGTGCACGAAGAAGCGGACTGGGAACTGCCCTGCCGTGGAGTCCCGGATGGATAGTTGAAACATTAACTGATTCAACCGTTTACATGGCGTTTTATACAATAAACAAGCACCTCAAACAGTACAAGATACAGGCTGAACAGTTGACGCTGGAATTCTTTGATTACATATTCTACGGAAAAGGCGCAGCCTCCGAGGTTTCCAAACAAACCAAAATCCCCACAGAACAACTAGACGCGATGCGCAGCGAGTTCCTTTACTGGTACCCCTTAGACATGAGAATCTCAGCAAAAGAACTGTTGCCAAACCACCTCACATTCTTCTTGTTCCAGCACACGGCACTGTTTCCGCAGCACCTGCCACGGGCAGTGGGCGTAAACGGAATGCTAAGCATCGAAGGCAAGAAGATGTCTAAATCAAAAGGCAACTTCATCACACTCAAAACCGCACTCAACGAATACGGCGCAGACGCAACCCGCACCACCTTACTGCTGGGCGGCGAGGGCATGAACGACCCCGACTGGCGAGGCGAAACCTGCGCAGACATACAAAACAAACTCAAAGGCTTCGTAACATTGGCACAAACAATCATCCAGCAAGCAACCACACAGGAATGCGGCCACCTTGAACAGTGGTTGCTTAACATGTTACAGCAGCGAACCAAAATCGTAACAGAAAACCTGGAACAACTCAAAACCCGAACCGCACTGGAAAACGCGTTGTTCGAAACCTGGAACGACTTCCGCTGGTACAACCGACGAAAAGGCCGACTGGACTCAGATACACTAAAAGATGCACTGAACACGTGGATACTGTTGCTGGCACCGTTTATTCCGCATATCTGCGAGGAACTGTGGAGCAAACTGGGCAACGACGGCTTTGTTTCGTTGGCGCCGTGGCCCGTTTACGACCAAACAAAACTGGACATCCAAGCCGACGAAACAGAAAACCTGATCAAAAACGTGTTAGACGACACCGCA
>JBAZEV010000049.1:0-14150 GCA_041653695.1 Bathyarchaeia archaeon | reverse complement strand
GAATTTAACGTTTGTTCTTGTTACACCCAAAACCGTACTTTAGGAAAATGTAACTAAAAAATGAAAAGTAATATTTCGGCTTAGTCACATTTGACGAAAGCCAAAAACCTTGTCTATGAACAGGAAAAGGGATGGTTAAAGGACCGTTAATGATCCATATTTTCCAGAGCTGAGCTGGAGTACTTCCCTGAAGGATTTGATGTAACCGTTTTCGATTTTGACTCTGTCGCCAACATTGACTTGTTTGACTTGTTCGTTCCATAGTACCAGTGTTACTGTGCCGGTTTCGTCTTCGATTGTGGTGTCGGCTACCATGTATGTGTCGTTTGTGTATCGTGAGCGGACTTCGCGGGCGTCTGATTTCTCGATTACTGTTGCTTCAATGTTGATTTTTCCCATTCCGTCTTTTAATTCATTAATTTTCAAGTATGTTTTCCTCCATTTTGTGATGCCGCCAAAAATGAACGTGCATGTCTGTTAACGACTTTACAGTTTCGGTTTTGTTGGCGAGATGAAGAGTATAATTGTTGAATATAAGCTTTATCGCATGTGTTTTGAAAAATTTTGTGTATGTGTATCCACTGTTTTCAGTTGTTTAAGGCACATTTTTTGGTGTTTTGTGCCAAAAAGGTGGAAAAGAAAGGTTTCTGTCCTAGAACAGAAACATGCTTAACAAGTACCGTAAACCAAAGGATATTGCTACGATGGTTAACACTTTGCCCATTGGAATGTCTTTCATTGTTTTGATGATTATTGCTGCTAAGCCTGCTAACCAAACGCGTTCAATAATTGGCAGGTAGTTGGATATTTGGTACCAAATAACTGGAACCCATGTTTGGTTGATTGCGGCGGTTGCAAGAGTTGTGTCGATGGGCAAGTTAATTACTGGCAGTGAAGCGATTGCCACCATGTTCAGTAATGTGTAAATGAATGTTACTATGTAGCTGTATCCAACGATTGTGAAGAAATTGTTCCATGGTCCTAATTCTTCGGTGAACATTTTTGCAACTATAAGTAAAATGCCTGACCACACAATCCAGTCGATGGCAAAAGGCAACGCAAGGTTAACAAACGCAAGTTGAATTACACCCCCAACGCCTGCAACGTCAAGGAATGGAACAAATTTGCTGAAATGCACGCCATCAAGTTTCAGTGTCAAGTTTGTTGGCGCAGACCACTCTAAACTGAATTCCAGTCCAGTGATTTCTGCCCAGTCAGGTGAATTGTTTGCTGTCCAGCCTTGGTTAGAACCCACAGACAATGTTACGTTGCCCCATTCGCTGTTTGAGGCTAGAAGGTCTGCTATGTTGTATTCGTTGGTCCAGTTTACCCAGAAGAACAACTGGTTGTAACCTGTTTCGCCTGAACAATCAACTGAACCAATATCCATTAGTTTCATCCAGATGCCTGTTTGGTTTTGAGCCAACGAGGCTACACTGTGGTTGCCGTTCGTGTTTCCCATCTGGTAATCTATACTATCCAAGGAAAGCACACCGTTGGATGTCCAAGCATGTGTAGAAACTAGTACCTCGGTCCAGTCATCGCTTTCTGGTGTACGAGTTTCAACATTGATTTTTGATGCTGCAACAAATTGTACAAGTATCATGGCGGACATGACCAGCACCAAGACCAAGAAGACGCCTTTGAAGTTTGGTTTTTCGACTATTTTCTTGAAGGTTTTAACTGGCGAATAAATGACACCCAATACTTCTCGAACAACCATCTTTTTGAACGTCTCCACAAATTTGATAGCTAAAATGTCATCTTACCTTCCATATAACTGTTAAGTTGAATAGTTGTTTAGGAAAGGTTCATTAAGTGCAACCAAAAAATGTAGGAAACGAGGAAGACTGGTTAGTTAATGGTGTTACCACGTGCAACAGGTTTTAGTACCATCTTTGGTTGCGCAGAATTTTTTGTTGTGATTAATGTTGATTAGTCGTTTGAGAGCTTGGATTAAAAAAATACATTTATACATACAAATCACTGAGATGGGACCAATCGCACGAAGGTACTTCGTGAAGAACGGCTTTGACGGCTCCATGACCATGCTTGGAATAATTGTGGGTTCATGGGTTGTACATGTTACTCAACCAGCGATTATTGTAACCGCTGGTTTAGGTGCATGTTTGGCAATGGGAATTTCTGGTGTATCAGGTGCATACATGACCGAGCGGGCTGAACGTAAAAGGGACCTGAAAAGCCTTGAAAATGCGATGATGATAAAACTCAAAGACACAGTAATTACGGATGCTTCCGCGTTTGTTTCGTTCTATGCTGCATTAGTTGATGGTGGTTCACCGATTTTGACTGCGCTTATTTCGTTGTCGCCGTTCTTTTTGGTGTACCACGGTTTGTTAGTAATTGAGAATGCATATATTGGGTCGCTTGTGGTAACTTTGATTACGTTGTTTATGTTGGGGATTTACCTTGGAAGAATCGCTAAAGAAAACGCGTTGTGGTATGGAATTCAAACCTTGATAGCTGGTGTTGCTACTGTGCTAATTGCGATGTCGCTCGGCGCAATCTAGGCATAAACGTGGTATAAGCTAGTAAATCAGTGGTTTAGCCAAAAACTGTGCTTACTTTAGATAAGTTTACATTCTGGCACTGCTGTCTTGAGGAGTTTTTACCTCTTCAACAATCATCTTTCCAGCCGCAACCTCGTCAATGGAGTGAATGGTTGCCCCGAATTCTTCTAGTTTCTCTCTGATTTCATCAAAATCTATGGAAGTTCCAGCAACGATAACCTTCGCGTTTTCGACCTGCTGGTCTATCTCGTTGATGATTATGTTTACGCCTTCCACACCTTCTAGGTGGCTGAGAGCTTCAGAAACTTCAACTACACTGGGTTTGTGCGGCTTCAAAACGTCTAAGACAAGTCTACGTATCATTTTTGAACGACGAGCATTATACTCTGAGACGCGTATTTAACTATTCCTCTGAACGTATAAAATCGATATTGACTGTTTTTTCAGCCAGTTTAACTGGCTTGCATAGGAGAACAACTCCCAAAATACAAAGAAAGCGTCCACCCATTTTTACCAATAAAAAAGTATCGTTCGATTTTCATGTTTTAAATACAGTTTATTATATAAAAACCATCAAAATTATGAATAAATTCTTTTGTATGACGAAATATTTAAAAACAAAAACCAATTAACTATTACAACGGGGTGGGGGGCGTTGCAATGAAACACGTAAAGTTGGTTGCAATATTGTTATGTTCATTTTGTTTAATTGCTGCTTTATTGATAACTCTTCCCTTTAAGAACTCGAATATCGCTGGATCATTGTTCTATTTTGGTGTTTCATTTGGTGGAAGCACAGTTGAAGAAGCAAAAATATTAATTGACCGCGTAAAAAACTTTACAAATCTTTTCGTTTTGCAGTCTGGATCAATAGTTGGAACTGGCAACACAACTGCAATGTACGAAATAGGCGATTATGCGGTTTTTAACAATTTGACGTTTGCAGTTAGTGGTGACATTGACAAAAACTACACCAATTCTGGTATTGAATCTGAAATTGCTTACAGCTATCGCGAATGGATTGAATCATGGATTGATGCTGCCGAACAACGGTGGGGCGACAAGTTTTTGGGATTATATTACGCTGATGAACTGGGAGGAAAAATGCTTGATCAAAATATTGTAGTTTATGACACAGAAAACAATACAGGTATAACTGTAGATGGAAAGAATAACATTTATGTGTATTACAATAACGGCACTAACGTAAAATATTCAGTTGATGGAAACGTTTACTTGAATGTCGTTTACACTCCTGAGGTGCGGCTTGGCACTTTGAATTTGTATTTTTCTTTTAATGACACTTTCACACAGATAGAGAATGTTCCGGAGCCGACAGAAGAACAAATTTACAGCACATACCCTGAGGGGACGACTGCACATTGGGGTGGTTACGTGTATGTAGTTGCAGTAAATTACTATGTTAATGGCACGGTTACTGTAAAAGATTCGTCTGATGACATTCTTTATACATCTGAAAATGGGACTGAAGCGATATCTCAGTATCCTTCATACAGCAGCATGTTGGATAGTATTCCCATCAAAAACATTGAAGACATTGCTCAATATTATGTTAATAGCAACAAATACTATTTTGAATGGTTAAACGATTTGGATGTCACTTTTTTCACGTCAGATTATGCTTTGTATTGGTGGGATTACTTGAGCGGATACGATTTTGTTCTTGCTCAACTTGGCTGGAATAATACGGTAGCTCAAGAGATTGCTCTTGTTAGGGGTGCTGCAACTATGCAGAATAAAAGTTGGGGTACCATAATCACTTGGACATATAATTATGCTCCATATCTGGCAAGTGGAGATGAGCTTTATGAACAGCTGCAGCAATCTTACGAGTGTGGCGCGGAATATGTTGTGGTTTTCAACTACGCTGAAGATATGAATGGCACTTATGGGATTTTGCAAGATGAACATTTGGAGGCTATGGAACGTTTCTGGACGGATGTTGTTCAAAATTCAAGCGTTGTCAATGGTGGGGTTAAAGCTGAGGCTGTGCTTGTTTTACCCGAAAAATATGGTTGGGGTATGAGAACTTCAACTGATAACATTTGGGGTTTATGGGATGCTGACGAAAAATCGGAGCAAATCTGGAAAATAAAAACTGAACTTCTTGAAGAATATGGTTTTGCGTTGGACATTGTCTACGATGACCCAGAGTTCCCCGTTGAAAACAGGTATGCCAACATGTTTTACTGGAACCATACACGTTTAGAAAATTGACGTTTAATAGTTCTAGCACACTACAAAGGGCGCAGTTCGTTATTTTTGTTCTAGCTTCTTTTTGCAGAATAATGCAGCTAACACGCCAGTAACAAGTAAGGGCAAAACAATCCATGCTTGGAACTCTGGGATAACAGGAGCAGCTTCAACTGGATTGGTAAGCGGGTGTTCGTCCACGAATTCAAAAGTTCCCATCATTTTGTCGTCTCGTTCGTAAACAACATATGGTGTGTCGCGAATTCCGTCCATGTCTTCGTCTGGTGCGTCACAGCTACTCCAGTAGTTGCTGTCAAAGTATAGTTCAACAGGCAAGACTATGGACAATGAAAAATTGTAGAAGTTGTTCTCAGTTATGTTTTTGTTGCCCTTGTATTCTGAAACATAAGATGGTGAGCTAAGCGTTGCCCCTTTGAAGTCATTTTCGATTGTATTGTGTTTTATCAAAAAATCCCCATATATCATTGTAATTCCAGTGCTGAATTGGTTCATATAATTTCCAATGATGCTGCAATTATCTGCGCATATAAGATTTATAGCAATTTGAAAATTAGTGATTCGAAAATTTTTGACGACAACATTCTCCATTTGCTTTCTAGAACTATCAAGTCCTCTGCCGTTGGAAAGGTCGATTCCATACCTTTGTCCATCACCGTCAAGGGTATAACCTGCTCCATCAAGCACAATGCCTTTTTTCTGAACATAAATTGTAGCTGACAAATCATCTGTTAACGTGTACACGTTTCCGTCCCGTTGAATCTTATCTGTCCCCTCAACGCTTCCATCTGCTCTAATGTATACTTCCTTGTCAGCCTTTACAACAGTAACTGCTGCTTGAAACATAACAAATAATAAGAAAAGAAAAACCACAACATGTAACCTTTTCATTTCTACTAACCTTATGTGTCAAAATCCATTAAACCTATACCAAATCACATATTTTAGTTTTTAGACCGAATGTTCATCTATTTTCCTTTTGCAGATTAATGCAATCACCGTTCCAGTAACAAGTAACGGTAAAACAATCCATGATGGAAATTCTGGAATGTAGTCTGCTGGTGTATATTGTTCGTTTTCTGTTCGGTACGTTCTGTTGTCATAGCCGCCTAAAGCGTAAAGCGTATCATTCACGACCGCAACACCCAAACGGGCGCGAGCAGTTGGCATAGATGTTCCCCACCGCCAAGTGTCATTGGTTGGGTCGTACACTTGGGTTTTGTCGTTGTAAGGCACATACAGGCTTTCAAGTCCACCTACTACAGTAATTTTTACGTGCGCAAACTCGCCAGTGGTGGCTCCTGCGCTTGATTTGTATAAGCCAATTATCGGAGCGGATTTGTTGCTCCAACTGTTAGTGGTAAGGTCATAGACTTGGTTAAGTTTGGCAATGTTTGTACCCATGGGCTTAGATTTTACGCCACCTATTACGAATATTTCATTACCAACCGCTGCAGAGGCATAACCCCAAACAGGGATAGGAATACGTGCCTTTGTTGTCCATGAATCAGTTTGGGGGTCATAGACCTCGGTAACGCCCACGCCGAAAATAAGAAACTGGGCTCTATACTCCACCCCACTTAGAGTGAAAATCTTGTCACCCACAGTATGTGCATTAAAACTCATCCTCGGCGTAGGCAAAGATGTTCTGTTTTCCCACGTGTCAGTTTCGGGGTCATAAACTTCGTTGACATCAGTAAGAGTCACCCCTCCATAAGCGGGACCGTCACATGTTGCCCCACCAAAGGCGTAAATCTTTCCATCATAAACCGCTATGCCAAAATCGCTTCGTGTAGTAGGCATAGACGCCTTGCTTCTCCAAGTATCGGTTTTGGGGTCGTAAACCTCAGTTGTGTTAACCCGAACGCCGTCCCGACTGCCGCCGATAATAAATATCTTGCTATCCACAACAGCAACACCAAAATCACTCCTTTTAGAAATCATAGACCTCCTTGACGTCCAAGAGTCATCGGTAGCAGAAACATAAGGAAGCAATGAAGATATACAAAGTAAAACAAACAATATGCAAGTGGTCATCACTGTTTTACTCATAAAAATCCTCCAATAATAATTAGAGAAATTAAAACTTAAAAAGTTTTTTATTAAAAAATGATGATTGACCATGAATATGCAAATTTTTTGGTAGAAAACACACATTTTTAGATAAAAATCTTCAAACATGATTATGGTTTGTTATAAAATAAGCTACTTCAATCATTGAAAGAACAACATCATTTGAACTATTTTTGTTTTTTTTAAAAAAAAAGAGGGAAATTTATTTGTGTTTTTTGTACCTTAAAGATGTAACAGTTACTGCGGCTATGCTAGCGATTGTCAATGTAAGTATAATTGAATCCATTGAGGCTTTTTGTTATCTTTTTCTGTGGATATAGTTGGCTCAAGTGTTTCGGAAGACATTGTTAGAGAAAGTTCAGGGCTTATTCCTCCCCCACCAAGCGCTTGGCAGTATATTACTTCTCCAGTGTCTGCCCAAATCAGAAGTGCAATACGGTTGATCAAACCAGGATAAGTTTTTGTAAGATATAGCGTAACACTCCATCTGGGGTAGTGTACTAAAGGCTCTCTAGGGTGCATCCACAATTTTGCAGTTATAGGTTCGGTTACCCCGCCTTTCGGTTCCATGAGAATTTCAAAAAGTTACTAAAAAGCATTTTTTCGTATACACTATTGATGTTTTGTAGTTCAATTCCGTTTACGAAAAATGCCCGTTTTTCCCACTTTTCCAAACCGCGTGAATGAGTTAACTAACTACGTTGACCCTTCGAAGAAGGCACACAAATTCTCTGTTGCATCCTGTTATTTAATCACTCATAATTAACGAGTTGTTTGTAACAAACTTGTTTGTTATGCGTTTCTTATCCAAGATGCGATTTCTTCGATTGTGGGATATTCTTGTTTTGTGATTTTGCCTTGGTCTAGGTAGATTTTTGCGACTTCGCCTACTTTTCGGCTTAGCACGATTACGTCTTGGTCTGCAAGTTGCCGTCTGGATTTTATGCCTGCTTCCATTAGCAGTTCGGCGTCGTTTGCGTCTACTCCTGGAACCATCATCAACTGCGCCATTGCCTGAAGGTTTTCAGCCATATCCTGTGACACACGCGTCTTTTCTCCGATGATTACTGGGTCAGTGGTGAGAAAATCGCCAACAGAGTCTATTCCAAGCAACCGTAACTCCTTACCCAAACTGGGGCCTATTCCCTTAATCTCTTCGGGGCTGTCTATGCTCTTTAATTGTGGTTGATTTGGTACCATGTTACATTGAATGCCTTCCAGTTGAACTTTCATTTCATCCAAAACAGCTTTCTGGCTTTTCAGGGATGAGGAGTTTTCTTCACTTAAACGTTTAACACCGTTTATCACTGCCTCTTGCCGTTTCAGGTCAGCGGACAGTTTCGCATCAGACTCAGTAGATGTTTTCTCAAGAGTTGCAACTATTTCTTGGCGTCCTTTCTTGGCAGTTTTTTCGTGAGCTGCAAGAAGTTCTTCCGTTTTCTTGTTGCCTTCCTCAAGCCCAGTGGTTACTGTGCTGAAGAATTGACGGTTGATTTTGCGGTTGTGTTCCATTTGGTCTGCAAACTCGGCTGTTTGGGCTTCTTGAGATTTTCTAAGAGCAGCCAAGTTTCCACCTATCTTGAGCAACAACCTGATTAGCTCTGTGTCTGGTGGGGTTCGACGGTATACCAGTATACATGTTACCGCCAAAAAGATGCACGTAGCCAATATTGATAACCAAAGGTATGCCTGTGCGCTTTGATTAGCCAAAATACTACCCAAGATGTAAGGGTTCACGATTGTGTCTGCGCCTTGGTTTAAAACCAAAACTGCATTGTAAAATGAACTTAAACAGGCTAGAAAAGTAGCGAAAATGGATAACCATACAATTATTGCTCGTTTTGGAAACACGGTGTTTGCCTCTTTTTAGTTTGTGACATTTAAAGTGTGGGCGTTATGTGCTGTTTTGTTGTTTTTTGTTTGAAAAGGTTATGAAACCTGAATTAGTAGCAAAAATCTAGGCAAAATACAGCGACATCACCGAAACTGCGGGTAAACGTGGAAACAACTCACAAGAACATGAACAAAAAAGAAACAGGAACCAAAAGGTTCCACATAAAATCGCTAGGTGTTGGCGTGTTTACAGTCCGCGTTTCAATCGTCGGTAAGTTGTATAATCCACGTATTCTAGGTCTTCGCTTTCTATTTGGTGGCGAACCGTAAACTTTTGACGCGGCTTTTTCTCCAGTATCTGGTTTGTGGTCATGAACGAGTAAGCGTCGCTTCCAGCGCCAGAACCGTAACTCACCAGAAGGATACGTTCATCAGGTTTGGCAACATCCAAAACCGCGCCCAAACCAATAGGCGAAGAACCAGAATACGCGTTGCCGAACTTGGAAACCATCAGGCTGGGCAGATACTGTTCCTCTTTAAAGCCCAGTTCACGTGCAACCTTAACCGGAAAACTGGGATTAGGCTGATGCGGAACAAAATAGTCCACATCACTTACCGTAAGGTCCAGTTGCTCCATAAGCGTTTTACACGATTTAATAACATGCTTAAAGTACGCAGGCTTACCAGTGAACCTGCCACCATGCCTGGGATATGTTTGTGAGTCTCTTCGCCAAAAATCAGGGGTATCAGAAGTACACGAGTACCAGCCTTCGATTTCGGCGATAACATCGTTCAAACCAAAAATGAACGCCGCAGCACCAAAACCAACAAAATGGTCCAACTCGCCGCCAACCTCGTTTCTTGGCGCAGCCTGAGAGTTATCTGCACCGATGGTCATGGCGTAATCGGTTTTAGTTTTCGGGTAATACACCAGCGAAGTAGCGTCCTTAAACATACTAGTTGCAGCTTTGCACGCAAACTCGGTGTCTATGGCATCGACGCTTTGTATGCCGTCTTTTCTTTCTTCTTTGCCTAGCCTCAAAACTTGGGCAACCTTAGAAGCAATCGGGTTAACCGCATACGGGTTCGATTCAGACCCAACATAGACTTTCCCAATCAGCGACTGGGCAACACCTGAGTGAATCAACGCCAGTTTTCCAGCTTCCACAGCAGCGGTAACGGCGTCCTCGTCAACAAAGGGAACAGACCGTTCCATGTGACCTTCTTTGATTCTTAACCTAGAAGTGTAAACACCGTAACCAACGATACCCGGAGTTTCATACCGCTTCTTTGCCGCTACAACCTCATATTTCTGGTGCGGGTAATAACCATCCGCCAAAGTAAACGCAAGAGAAATCGTGGGAATAATGTCGCTTTTCCCTACAGAGTGCCTTCGGCGAAACCGCGGAACAACATCTTTGCCCTCAAAACACGACAAATCAGTGCTGTTATCTGGGAACAGTTGATCGGTTAATCTTCCGGGAACAGAGGTTCTTCCATTATGGAACGAAACCAAACCGTAGATGTATGAGCCCATCTTAACAAACTTGTTAGTGGGTTGATTAACAAAAGTGGCAGCTTCCAAAACACCCTTGTCATAGAAGTAGTCGATTGTTTTCATTTTTCCCAAACTTTTTCGTCCACAGTTACCACAATAGTTTTTGCCCCTGAAGTATTCGATTTCACAGATACCACATTGGCTGCCGCGGAGCCTGTCACCTATGTAGGAGACGCGTCTTTCGATTGGTTCACTGCTCATTATTTAGTTCCTCCCCAAAATGTGCATGTATGCTTTAGTGCCAAAACCTTCCAGCTCAGAAACACAACCCACGGTTGGGGCATCTCCGTTGACTTCTATTTGCCGGTTGCCTGCTTCACCACGTAGCTGTGTTACAACCTCGAAAAGTTGCGCACCACCTGTTGCGCCAAGGGGGTTTCCGTCCGCTTTCAGACCACCGTTTCCGTTCACGAAGAGTTTCTGGTCGTTTAGTTCATAAAAGCCCTTGTAGTCGCTACAACTGTTGTTGATGTCGACCCAGCCTTTTCCGGGTTCACAAAAACCAAGGTCTTCCAACGAAATCATCTCCAGTAGCGTGGACTGGTCATATAGTTCAGCTAACTGGATTTGGTTTCTGTCAACTTTTGCCTGAGCAAGTGCAGCCTTCATTGCATGTCGACTGGCAAGAAATCCGGTTCGGTCTACACGTGAAGGAAATGTGATATAATCAGTTGCAGAAGCAGAACCAAGAACATAAACAGGAAGATTTGAATATTTTTTGGCTGCTTCGGGGCTTGCCAGTATCAGGGCGGATGCTCCGTCAGATATTGGTGCAAAATCAAAAAGTCCCAACGAGTTGCATGTGCTTTTACGCGATTTTAGGACCGTGTCAACAGTTATTGGTTGCATGAATTGGGCAAGCGGGTTTTTTGTTGCGTTTTGGTGGTTTTTAACTGATATCTGGGCAAGTGCCAGATACAGGTTTTCGAGTTGGTTGCCCGTGACGCCATATTTTTTGATGTAACACCTAAGCATCAGTTCATGGTTTGCTTCAGGTGTGCAACCTGCATAGAAGCTCCAGGGGTCTTCGAGCAGCATGAGGTCGTCTCGGATTTTGTCCCAGCGGTCAGTCATTTTTTCCATTCCGCCAACTAGGACTAGGTCATATTTTCCGGATTGAACCGCATTGCAAGCGTTTAACAGCGCGGAACTAAAGGAGCGGGTTTTTTCCATTGGAACATGCAGTTCCAACAGTTCAGAGAAGAATCCTTCTTCTAACCCGATTTTGTTTGTAACCTGAAGAAAATAGTCCGACAAATAGCAGGCATCCAAATCTTTTCGTGTGATACCCGCAGAGTCTAATGCTTGAAGCCCAGCTTCCTCGATTAAAGATTCGGGGTCGCGTTCATAGTGTTCGCCGAACTTTGTCCTGCCAACACCTATGATAGCAGGGTTTTGTAATTTCATTAGAATCAACGTCCTCTTTAACTGGGAGAGTAATTCTGGACTTTTCCCCCTTTAAAGAGTTACTCAAATATGAGGTTTTAAGACGGCTTTTATTGTCAAATTTTGGGGTTTTGTTACAGTTTTTTTCGCTGTTTCTGCCGCAGAGGCGCTTTGACAAACGGTTTATCAGCAAGATTCTATTATTCGTAAGGATATACCGGTGACAATCCATGGTGGATGCCTCAGTCTGTGCTTATGCAATGTTGTTTGGGTCACTTGACTGGGGTGAACTGCTTTTTTCGACGGTTTCGTTTGTGACGTTGCTGGTGGTTTTGTCTGTTGTTTTCTATTTGGCAGGCGTAATCATTGTTGGACGGGGCAGAGCCCTGTTTAAGGACGCGGTTGCGGTTTCGGTTCTTGGAACGCTTGTTTTGATTGTTTGTTTAACTGTTTTCAGTTTAGAGGTTGCGGTGGTTCTTTCGCTGGTTGCTTGGTTGCTTCTGGTCAGGCACTACTACGAGACAGGTTTGCTGGGTTCTGTTGCTGTGGGTTTAACATCGGTGTTTGTTTCGGTTGTTGTTCTTGTTTTGTTGGGGTTGCTGCTGGGGTATTCTGCGATGCTTTTTAGGTGGCTGCCAATTTTTGCGGTCTAACACGGTTATGGATGTTGTGCCATGAATTCTAGAACAAAAACTGTTGTTCTTGGTTTGGTTTTTTTGTTGTTGCTGCTTTTTGCGTACGTGGAGAACGGCTCCTTTTTTGGTGTTGTGGGAAACGTTTTTTCGAATCCGCCGCTGGCTGTTTTCTTTGTTTTTGTCCACAACGTTCTGGTGGTTTCGCTTATCCTGCTGGGGATGACGTTCTATGTTGGTTTGGTCCACAATTTTATGCCTCAACGCAAAATCGAGTACGTTGTCTTGAATAACCCGCGGATTTTTGCGTTTGTTTTCACGGTGATGATTATTTTCATCAGCATATTGCGGGCAAGCATGCTGGTTTATGGTCAGGTAGTGGTGAACACCCTGTTTTTTGTGGTTCTGTTAAGCATCCCACATGCATTGATTGAAGGACTCGGAATATTTTTAACCATAGAAAAAACCTTGAACCAGAAAATGACCACGAAAACGCTTGCATTCATTTGCATAGTTTTCTTAGTTGCAGCAATTGTTGAGGTTGTTTACACTCACATTCTAACGGCGATTCTGTGAGTTGAACTCTTAATAACCGCCAGAACTTAGCTATGTTTGGGGAGAGGCACATTTTGAGTAAAAACAGAGCCGAACACGCATTGCCCTTAGACACCAAGAACCAAACTGAGGTTGCAACTTTGGGTGGGGGATGCTTTTGGTGCATGGAAGCAGTTTTCTTGGAAATAAACGGCGTCAGAAAGGTTGTTTCCGGTTACTCAGGCGGCGGTTTGGTTAACCCCAGCTATGACCAGGTTTCAACTGGGGCTACGGGGCATGTGGAGGTTGTTCAAGTCGATTTTGACCCAAACGTAATCGGGTTCAGGGATGTTTTGGAAATCTTTTTTGTGACCCATGACCCAACCACATTGAATCGTCAGGGTGCAGACTTTGGAACGCAGTACCGTTCGGTTATTTTTTATCACAGCAAAGAACAGAAGGCGGTTGCGGAGCAGGTTATAGCCGAGTTAGAGTCAGAGAATGTTTTTGGTTCGCGGATTGTTACCGCGGTTGAACCGTTTACGGTGTTTTATCCCGCAGAAAAGTACCACTGGGACTATTACAGAAGAAACCCTAATAACCCGTATTGCAGGGCAGTGATTTCTCCCAAAGTTGCCAAGCTGCGCAAGAAGATGTTTGACAAACTCAAGAAAAACTAGCTGATTTATTGTTCTTGTTTTGGTTTGAACTGCTCGGTTATTATCATCGTTGTGGTCAGGAAAACGTCTGGCAGTGGTCTTAGTTTTTCTGTTAGGAACTTGTCCAGTTTAGAAATTTCGTTGAATTCAACTTTTATTACGGCGTCGTTTTCTCCTATTACCATGTTTGCTTCGGTTACTTCCTTGAATTTGGAGATTTCTTTCAAGAACTCCCGTTCTGAACCCGACTTTACCGTGATTAAAACATACGCAAACAAAACATGTTTCACCGTTATTGTTAGTTGATGGTATTGTGGGTGAACTTAACTTTTTTGGGGATGCTGCCGTTTTTCAGAAAAAATACTGTTTTCAACATTGAACCTCTAATAGACTACAAATATGTTTAAGGTATCAACGCCAGTTTGGTTTTTTGGTTCGTTTACTTTTTTTGGTGTGCTTTTACGGGTTTTGTTGATGCTTTTGTATCCACCGTGCAGACCATTTTGTGTTAATTGAGTGTTATAAAGCTGTAAAAACTGGAAAACTATTTTTCTAGTTTGATTATTCCGTTTTGTTTGCCTAAATACACGATGTCTGCCATGTCAATAAACAGGCCTGTTTCAATAACGCCTGAAATCATTTTGAGTCCCTGATTCAGTTCATTAATGTTGTCGATGGGACCAAAATCGACGTCAACGATATAGTTTCCGTT
>JBAZEV010000048.1:0-14641 GCA_041653695.1 Bathyarchaeia archaeon | reverse complement strand
AACGCCTCAAATACAACGACCACGGACCAGTTCACGCCAAAATCTCGGCGGGGAGCGCACTGGAAATATTTAGCCTGCTAATCCACGAGGTAACACCCACAACGGTTCAAAACAACGTCTGCAGTTTTGACGACGCAAAAATCGTTGTATTATGTGGGTCGTACCTTCACGATTTAGGAAACAGCATCCACCGCGTAGACCACCCATACCACAGTTGCATACTGGCAAATCCAATCTTGGACAGGCTTCTTAGAAAAGTTTACCCCGATGACCAAGCGCTGGCTGTGCGGTTGAAGTCTGAGATTCTGCACAGCATCTTTGCACATGAAGACAACATTGAATGCTTAAGCATAGAAGCAGGAGCAGCCAAAGTAGCAGACGGAACCGACATGGCACGGGGAAGAACCCGAATACCGTACAGGACCGGAAAAGTGGATATTCACTCGTTGTCTGCGTTGTCGATTACCAACGTGGAAATCGAGAAAGGAAAACGCAAACCAGTTCAACTGTTGGTAAGCATGGACAACCCCGCAGGCGTATTCCAAATCGAGGAAGTCCTAGAGAAAAAAATCAAAACCTCAGGCATAGAACACCTAGTTGAAATAATTGCCCTAGAAAACGGTGTTCAGATACGAAGAAACAAAGTTGCCTAACTGCATCCAGGCATATTTGAAGACTAATAGAGGTTCATTGTTGAAAATGGCCTTTTTTCTGGAAAACTAAAGCAACACCCTATTTTGGTGATACAAAACAGGTTTTGAGCCATTTTTTGGGTTAAGCGGGAAGAGGACCCACGGTAATTGGCTGTGAGGTGGTTCGGCTTAGTCCGTCGTTGTTGATGACTGTTAATGTAACGGTGTAATCTCCAGCAGTTGAGTAATTGTATGTAATTGCAGGAGTTGTCTGGTTCAATGTGGTTTGGTCTCCAAAATTCCAGTAATATGTTACTGGTGTATCAGGGTCTACGCCAAATGCCGTGAACGTTATTTCCTCTCCAACTGCGGGGTTTGTTGTGTTCACTGTGAACTGCGCAGCAGGTATTGCCAAAAAGGGTGTGATGATTAACACCCAGCACAGGATGAACATCATGAAGTATATTCCGATTCCCATTGTGAGAATCTTGGATTGTTGTTCAACTTTTGCGGAAAACTTCCATTTCAGGATGTAATATGTGACAAGGTACGTTGCCAACGCAACGGTTATGCCGTTCATTAAGGGGTTGTCTGCGTTCAGGCTTACAGTAAACGCTGCAATTGCCGCCGCAAGGATGCCTAAAACGATTCTGATAATGTAAATAATGTTTAGTGTCTTCAAGTTCATCCCTTGTCAAATGTGATTGGTCTCTATGGATGCGATGTTGCATTTGTTATTTTCGTTTCCTAAATAGTTTTTGACCACCAAACGGTGTTGAATGTGAAACCGTGTAACAAATAATATATCTCAAAAATGAACATACACAAACGCATACAACAGTAAACCAACAACGGTCAAATGCAAAAAATTGCGGCCACAACTGCCGCTTGGTTTCACTGCATAGGGGGTTTGACTGGAATGTGGAAACTATCAAACATATTACTGGCTCTAGTTTTAGGCGCAGGGTTAGCCTTTGTCTACGTTTTGCTTAGCATACGCGGACTTGAGATACAAAACTGGTTTTTTGTGGTGCTAAGCATCGTGTTCTTTTCCATATTTTTCCTGTTTTTGCCGTACCGAAAAAGGATGTCGCGTCGCCCTGCCAGTGTGTATTTGGCGTTTATTGTTTCGCTTTATGTTGAAATGTATGGAGTCCCGTTAACTGCATATGTTTTCATGTGGCTGTTTGGATTCAACGAAGTTTACACGCTTGAGTTTTTGTTAAGCAACCTGATTGGACAAGACATGTTCTATTTTGTGTTCATGTATGTAATATTCCCAGTTGCGCTGGTCATTCTGGTGGCGGGTATGTTGCTGATTATTTTTGGTTGGAAAGAAATCCACGACTCAAAAGGCAAACTTGTAACAACCGGAATCTACAGCCACGTTCGCCACCCGCAATACCTTGGCTTTTTGTTGATGACCTTTGGCATGAACCTAGAGTGGACCACATTTTTCACGTTCATGCTTTGGCCAGTTATCGTGTTTGTGTATTACCAGTTGGCTAAGAAGGAAGAAAAAGAAGCCGAGGAACTTTTCGGAGAAGAATACCAAAAATACAAGCAAAAAGTTCCGATGTTGCTGCCCCGTTTACGGAAAAGGGGTGGTTAAGGGTTCTGCTGTTTTGGTCTGCGCTTGAATCTGCATACGCCAAACCAGTTTCTGATTCTTGAGTTGCAGTGCTGGTCACTGTTGTTTAGGCAGTGTTTTTGGTTACATTCATGTTTCAAGGTTTTAGATTTCTCCTAACCAGACATCAACAGCAATTCAGCAGGGCTCCGAGTGTCATTAAGTTTTCTTTTTTGTTAAAGAAAAAGTATGGTTAAAATTATAAACAACATGAAAATAGAAAACCCAGAATTGGTGTGGCTAAACAGATGGGGGATGAAAATTTTTCTGTTTACTTGTTCTTTTTGCAGCTTGTTGCATGCTACTTGATAGTTGTCCTGTTTTTGTTAGTCATGCTTGTTATCGTAGGTCATGCACCAATTTCAATCCTGTTTAATCCGTACGGGCTTGTTCTTCAGGCGATACTTGTTGCATATTGTTGGCTCATATTGTTCTTGGTTAAGCCAAAAAAAACACGAAAACAAAACCCACAATAAACATTGAATATTCAAATTGTGCATATTTACCCATGTTTCATAAGAGCTAAACCTGTTTTTTATCGATACAATGTTTTGTGGTTAATATGCAAGACATTAAATCCAAGGGACGTAACTGGCGCCGAATACGAGTATTAGTTGTTTTACCTGTTGCTTTTGTCCTTTGGATGGTTGGTTGGACATTATACTGTTTAGGCGAACCCACGCAGTCTGAACGTGGCTCAGCAGAACACAAGTGAACCCAACCGGAACCAAAAACCGAGCTTAACAACCTGTAAACTTTAGCTGGACGTAGGCGGCACCCTTTTTATTAAGATAATAGAAACAGAACAGGGAATGAACAACAGTTCATTTTTGGCTGTTAACATAAAACTCGTGGGCATTGAGGAATAAATATTGAAAGAAACATTGACCAGCTTTGACATCGCCGCAGCCACCCACGAAATTAACAAACTAGTTGAAGGCGCACATGTTGTCAAGGTTTACCAAACGGGCATGCAAACGTTGCTGTTCAAGTTGCGAAAACCAGACAACCCCAGAATCCAGCTGCTATTCGAGGCAGGAAAACGGGTTCATTTAACCGCTTATGCACACGAAACACCCAAACGCCCCTCCGTTTTTTGTATGACGCTGCGTAAGTATCTGGACAACGGCGTAGTCAAAGCGGTTAAGCAACACGAGTTTGAGCGCGTAGTAAACATCATAATCGCCACAAGGGAGGGCGACTACCAGTTGGTTGTGGAGCTTTTTGGTGGCGGAAACGTTATTTTGGTTGACCCTGCAGGCAAGATTTTGCAGGCAATGACCTACAAGCGTATGCGGGACCGAAACATTATCCGCGGAGAGACATTCCAGCAGCCGCCAGCAAGGGGAAAAAACCCGTTAGTGTTACAGTTTGAAGACTTTAAGGAAATCCAGACATTTGACAAAACAGAGGTCGTGCGGGCGTTAACTAAGCTGGTAAGCATCAGCGGAACTTACGCCGAGGAGTTTTTGTTGCGTGCGGGAGTAGACAAGAAGACTCCTTGCAACAGGTTAACCGATGTGGATGTCGAAACTGTTTTTGGGCAACTCAAAACGGTTCTGGATTCTGTGAGTTCAGGAAATTTGGAGCCCCGCATAGTATGTGACGAAAACGGTGAATGGGTTGATGTTACTCCGTTACCGCTGAAACAGTATGACGGGTTTGAGCAGACGCCGTGTGAAACATTCAACAATGCCCTTGACGAGTACTTCGCAAAGATAACCGACGCCGAGTTAATACAGGAAAGCAGCGGAGAAGCGGTAAGTGAAGCTGCAAGATACATGCGTGTTTTACAAAAACAACAAAAAGCCTTAGAAGACCTAAAAGAGCCAATCGCCAAAAACAAGGCAATTGGAGACATGATTTACCTGCATTTTGGGGAGTTGCAGGCGCTATTTCAAAAGGTTTTAACCCAAAAACATGGCGGAAAAAGCTGGGAACAAATAGCAGCAAACCTTGAACAGGCAAAAAAGGTTTACAGTTACCCAGAGTTGTATTTTCATTCGTTAGAAACAAAAAACCAGTTGCTGTTTGTAACTTTTGACAACCAAGTTTTCTCGTTGCTGTTAAACAAGTCCATCCAAGCCAACGCCGACGAATACTACCAAGCCTCAAAAAAGGCAGAAAAAAAACTTGAAGGCGCACAGAAGACCCTGCAGGAAACGTTGGATAAAATCAAAAAAGCAGAAAAACAGGTCAAAAAGGTAAAAGAAGCCCAGCAACCCCTTGCAATAAGGCGAAAACGGGAGTGGTACGAAAAGTTTCGGTGGTTCATTTCCTCGGACGGTTTTCTTGTAATCGGCGGCAGAGACGCCACAACCAACGAGTTAATCGTCAAAAAACGCATGGACACAAACGACATAATATTCCACGCAGAAATCGTGGGTGCACCCTTTGTTTTGATTAAAACAGAAGGCAAAACAGTGCCCGAACAAACAATAAACGAGGCAGCCCAGCTTGCGGCGTCGTATTCGCGTGCATGGAAAGAAAACTTTGAGGCAGTGGACGTTTACTGGGTTCACCCAGACCAGGTAAGCAAAACTCCGCCTTCTGGGCAGTCACTTAAGAAAGGCTCGTTCATGATTCGGGGTACCAAAAACTTTGTCCGCGGAGTATCCATGCGGGTTGCCCTTGGAATAAAAATTGAGGATGACCAAGTTTATGTTATTGGTGGACCTATGCAAGCGGTTGCGTCGCAGACACGGTTGTATATGGAGGTTATTCAGGGAACCCAGAAGAGCGGTGAAATCGCCAAAAAGGTGCGCCATGTTTTATCTGAAAAGGTGGATGAAGAAATGAAACGGGCGGTTACCGCTGTTCCGTTGGAGGAGTTTCAAAGTTTTATTCCGTTAGGCCGCGGAAAACTCAAATAGAAACCAGTTATGCCTTTCTTCGCTGTTTTGTTTCTGTTCCCTTTGTGCAGAAATAATCTTTTTCCAGTCCCAGTTTCTCGGTTACTGGGCATGCGGGGCAGATGCAACCTGACTCTTTGGTTATGCATACGGCGCTTTTGCCTTCTGTGCAGTACAGCGCTTCCATGTTGTTTTCTGCGCATTCGTTGTATGTTGGGCACGTGGGGCAGATGCACAGTTTCTTGTTTTCGTTGATTGCTTTGATGTGTTCTTTTTCAGGAATCTGGGATGTTGTTTTCATTATGTTATCAAATTTGTCCAAGTTTTCACCTCCCTTTTTTGGTGTTACGAAAAATGTTGTTAGTGTCTACTGCAAAATATGGTGCAACATTGCTTAAAACAACTTCTAAAATCTAGCCTAACAAAAAGCGGCACAATAAAGAAAGGTAAAAAAGAGGAGAAAGAAGAAATATAATTTATTTCTTGTTCTTCTGTATGTAGCAGTCCCAGCAGAGAATCTCACAGTTTTCCTGTGTTGGTTTTCCGCCGTCTTTTGGGCTCACTATCCAATATGCTTCCCAGCCTTTTTGGCCGTCGCCAGCAATGAAAGATTTGCCTCGTTTATCCCAACTGAGTACTCTCATGCATTGAGAATTGTATTTATGCCCATGTTCTACCAGTAGACATTCGCATCTACCGTCGCAAGCGCCAAATGCTTTTTTTACAACTTCCTCTGGAAATTCAACCATTTGCGTTTCCTCCACTAAATTATCTGCTTTTATCCAGATGACATCATTTAAACGTTTTTGTGAAACCTAAAAATTTTTTGGTGTTCACCCAGTTCAGAGACAAAAAACAAAAAAACCTAGTAGCTACCAGATACTGCCCCTGAACAGGGTGAGTTTACGGCTAAAAACCGTAAAGACCCGAATATTTTGTCTGCAGATAACTCAGGAACGGCTGAACAGTCAACGGTTTTTTGGCAATAACCTGTATCAGTTCTGCGGGGTTGTAAAGGTCACCGTGAACGTGAACATTCTTGTTTAACCAAGATTTCACGTTCCCAAATTTCCCGTTTGCAACTTGGGTTCTCCAATCAGGTACAGTTTTTTCCATGCACTCCAGCAGTTGTCCACTGTAGATGTTTCCCAGCGCGTAACTTGGGAAGTAACCGTATAACCCGCTTGCCCAGTGTGTATCCTGCATGACGCCCTCGGAATCGTTTTCGATGTCAACACCCAGATACTCTTCGTAGGTTTCATTCCATATCTGCGGAAGCTCATCAACCGTGATTTTTTCTGCAAACAGGTCGCGTTCAAGGTTGAACCGTATGATTACATGTAGTCCATAGGTTACTTCGTCGGCTTCGACGCGTATCTTTGAAGGCTTTACCTCGTTTATCGCAAACACAAAATCGTCCAACGAAACACTAGTAAGAACGTTGCCTGTTACCTGTTTTAGTTTCGGCAAGAAGTACGTCCAAAACTCTTTAGACCGCCCCACAATGTTTTCCACAAAACGGGACTGGGACTCATGAAAACCCATCGAGCAGGCGTCGCCAACAGGCTGGAACATCCAGTCGGGGTTAATGTTTTGTTCATATAATGCGTGTCCGCCTTCGTGCAGAACTGAAAAGATGGATGACGCAAACATGTTTGGGTAGTAATGGGTTGTTATTCTCACATCGTCGTAGTAACCTGTGGTGAACGGGTGTTCGGTTTCGTCGATTCTGCCGCCCGCATTCGGAGAAACTACATCGTAGCCGATGTATTCTGCGAGCATTTTGCCGATTGTTTTTTGGGTTTCAACTGGCACGTCACGCCTGAGAATTGAACCATCAGGTTTTTTGGTTGAGTTTTCACATTTCTGTATTAGTGCGGTCAGTCCATGTTGCAACTCGTTGAATATCTTGGTGATTTCAGGGGCGGTCATTTTTGGTTCGAAAATGTCGATTAACGCGTCGTAGGGCGTTTTTGTTTCTTTTACTTCCATCAGGATGTGTGCTGCCTGTTTTCTGAGGTTGAACAGTTTTTCCAGTTCGGGCTTAAATTTGGAGAAATCTTTTTTGGCTTTTGCCTTTTTCCATGTGTCAATGGTTATTGCGTTTTGTTTTGAGGTTTCAACCACAAGTTGTTCAGGAAGCTTGGTTTGTTCGTCGTAGTTTTTCTTTATCAGGTAAATGTTTCTTTTTTGGACCACTTCAAAGTTGCTGTAGTCTGGGTGTTTGAGTATCGCGTCCAGTAGCCGCCCGATTTCGGGGTCTGTGCTCATCTGGTGCCCGATTTTGCTGAGCATCGCAAGCTGTTGGCTGCGCATGTTGATTGCTTTTGGGGGCATCATGGTTTCCATGTCCCAGTGCAGAACCGATGCTGCGGTGCCAAAAACTGCGATGTCCTTTGTTTTTGTCATCAACTTTTTGTAACTTGACATTAACTGTGCGGTCATCATTTACGCTTCCTGTATTGTACACATTTCGGCAAGCACCTTTTAATATCTGTTATTAACGTCTAAAACAACAACAGAAGCTGACCAAAATGAAAAAATGGAAACAGCTAAACTCCGAGCCATGCTATGCCTCAAGGTTTGTCTCCGTTTTTAACGACACAGTAATGTTACCCACAGGCAAACAAATCATGTACACAACCCTTAAGCTGCAGGATTATGTCTCGGTTCTGCCCGTAGTAGGCAACAAGATTGTGATGATAAACATTCTGCGTTACCCCCGAAACAGCATAAGCCTAGAAATCCCCAGCGGCCACATCGAAGAAGGCGAAACCCCCCAAGACAGTGCAATGCGTGAACTTGCAGAAGAAACCGGTTACACTGCGGGGCAACTGGAATATGTGGGAAGTTTTCACCCTGTTTCAAGGAGCACACAAACGGCTCATCTGTTTTTTGCCACAGACCTGAAGGCGGGCAAGCAGAATCTTGAAGAAAACGAGCAAATCACCGTTAAAATTGTGGACATCGCGAAGATACCCGAACTTTTGGCGAACGGGGATGTAACGCATGCTCCGACTGTGTTGGCGTTGCAGAAGTTTTTGTTGACGAAAAAACCTGTTGACCAAAGCTAGTTTCTGGTGTTGTTTTAGTTTTTCAGAAAAAACATTGATTTCAACATTGTACTACTATTAGACTACTAATAGTAGTACAATGTTGAAAACAGTACTTTCTAGATTTTTCGAACAGCACACAGGCTTTGTACAGAAAACGTTCACACTCGCGTGTACCCCCAGAAAACCAAATGCATATCTGAAGACTAATAACAGAACATTTGTTGAAATCAGAGTGTTTTTCTTGTATTCCATAAACTGGTGTTTTCTTCTACAACATTTTACATGTTACTTTGTTCTATAATCAGGTTTCATCGGTTTTTAAATAGCAAATTTAGTCCTGTGGTGTACAAGATTTCGCGTTTTCTGCGAAAAAATGGAATTTAACATAGAAGGTAAACCAAAATGAGAAAAATAACAAAGGTCAAGCGTTCAATACGCGCAATTTCACCTGTAATCTCAGTACTGTTGATGATAGCAATCGCAGTAGCCGCCGCGTTGGTTGCATACGCGTGGGTATCTGGTTACATGGATGTTACCACAACCAAAACTGGAAAAGCCATCCAGATACAAAGCGTTTCCAACAACCCACCAGCAGTATACGTACAAAACGTGGGCGACTCTGAGGTAACACTGAAAAGCTGCTACATAAACGGAAACCTTGACCCGCTTGCAAGCAACTCCATAAACGGAGAAAAACTTGCAAAGTCCCAAACACAAGAAATACTACAATTCACAAACCTAAACGCCTTTTCTGCTTTACAAATCAAAATAAAAATCGTCACAACAGACGGAGTAGCCGCAGAAATCATCAAAACATTCACAGGACCAACAATAAACAACCCAGAAAACCCAACAACAGAAAACATTCCACCATTCGCGGTCCTACACTGGAGCGCAAGTGGACTTACTGTTAACTTGGATGCTTCGGGTTCATCTGATTCTGACGGCACCATAGACTCATACGTTTGGACATCCAACGGCGCCCAAATCGGCACAACCGCAACATTCTCACACACATTTGCAACAGAAGGCACATACACCATAAGACTAACCATAACAGACGACGACGACGCAACAGGATATGCTCAACGCATAATAACTGTTAACACAATTCCGCCAGCAAACGCTGCACCTAACGCCGAGTTCACATACTCGCCACTAGACCCACAAACTGGAGAAACCATAACATTCACAGACGGTTCCACAGACTCAGACGGAACCATAGCAAGCTGGGCATGGGTCTTTGGTGACGGAACAACGAGCAACACTCGAAACCCAACCAAAACCTACACCACCGCAGGCACATACACCGTAACCTTAACAGTAACCGACAACAACGGCGCAACAGACCAACTAGAACGCCCAATAACAGTAACCGCAGCACCACCAGCAAACAACGCACCAGTTGCAGACTTCACATTCTTGCCAACTAACCCACTTGTAGGACAAACAGTAACATTTACTGACGGCTCCTCTGACTCAGACGGAACAATCGTCAGCTGGGCATGGACATTCGGAGACGGCGCAACAAGCAACAACCGAAACCCGTCCCGAATTTACTCTGCAGCCAACACATACACCGTAACCTTAACCGTAACAGACAACGACGGAGAAACAGACACCCAAACCAAACAAGTAACAGTAACCTCGCCACCACCAGCAAACAACGCACCAGTTACAGACTTCACATTTGCACCAAGCAACCCAGAAACGGGAACAACCATCACATTCACTGACGCTTCCACTGACTCAGACGGAACAGTAACTGGCTGGTCGTGGAACTTTGGTGACGGAACAACAAGCACACAACAAAACCCAACCAAAGCATACACCACAGCATCCACATTCACGGTCACTTTAACCGTAACAGATGACGACGGAGCAACAGACACCCAAACCAAACAGGTAACCGTAACAGCCCCCAACGTTGCACCAGTTGCAGACTTCATATACACGCCAACAAACCCCGAAACGGGAACCACAGTAACATTCACTGACGCTTCCACAGACACAGACGGAACCATAACCAGCTGGGCATGGAACTTCGGAGACACCACCACAAGCAACGTCCAGAACCCAACCAAAGCATACGCCGCTGCGGGAACTTACACAGTAACGTTAACCGTAACCGACAACGACGGCGCAACAAACACACAAACCAAACAAATAACCGTAAACACACCAAACAGCGCACCAACAGCAGCATTCACATGGGACACCAACGGATTAACCGTAGACTTTGACGGTTCAGACTCCGTTGACTCAGACGGCACCATAGTTTCGTATGTTTGGACATCTGACGGAACTCAAATCGGAACAGGCGAAACCCTGAGTTACACATACTCAGTGGCGGGCACATACACCGTAAGGTTAACCGTTACTGACGACGACGGGGCAACAAACTACGTCGAGCACAGTGTAACAGTCACAACCACGCTGACCGGACAGATACACCCAGAATGGGCATACTACTACCGCGGTGGACAATCATACCTAAGCGGTCCACTAAGTGACATGAGAACATCAGACGACGACTATTACGTGTCATACTCAGAAACAGGCTCAAGCACAGTACCAAGAATCGAATACTACTGCTCATTTGACATCGACGACATACACGTCTCTGAATCAAGAATAACCAAACTATCCATCACACTGGAAGGACACTACACCACATCGGTAAACCAAAAACTCTACATCTTCAACCTCCACACAGGCATGTGGGAACTACAAACCACAAACATGGTGGGAACAACTGACACACCAACCACATTCACCGTAGACAGCCACATATCAAACTACATCAACTCAGCCAACGGCGAAATATACATCCTGATAGAAACATACGCAGGCGCACTACCATACCATCACTATAACGATCTCTTCCAAGTCACCGCAACATACACACCATAACAAAAACAAACCCTTTTCTTTTTTATTTTTTTATTTAACCTACAAAAAAAGAACTTAACGTCTGCATATTTTTTCGCCCTACTTCCCACGGCTTCTCTTTTGCATACCTTAAGTTGCACGCTTTTATTCTTCAATGTTCCATGTTGTATGATGTAATATTACTAATTTCGTAATAAACCGATAAAAAAAGCCAGTTTTATATACTGTATTAAGATATTTCTTCAACAGTTGCTGATAGCGTATAACATGCCAAACATTAGGGGCACTAAATCGGTGAACACCATATTAGCAGTTACTCAAAATGGAGGGTACTACGGAAACGAAAATAAGAGAAGTCAACAGTTTCAACGAATTCATTGATTTGAAAGATAGCTGGAACGAACTTTTGCAGCGTAGTAACCACGACATATTTTCAACGTGGGAGTGGCTCTCCATTTGGTGGCGACATTTTGGAAAAAACAAGAGCCTAGTTATACTATTGGCAGAAGAAAATGGCAAGCTCATTGGAATTGCTCCCTTGATGTATTCAGTTCACACAATGTTTGGTCTTCAGCGAGGCACTATAGAATTTATAGGAGCTGGACATCCAACATATTCCAATTTCATAATAAACGACGAGCACGATAAATGTATACAAAAATTTTTTGAGTATCTGAATAACCTTCCTAAAAAATGGATTTGTGCAGAACTATGTAATCTTTCACAGGATCGAAATTCTCTATCAAGTCTAAACAAAATATCAAATAACGTTGAACGTGAAAGAAAATGCCTTTTAACCAAGCTTCCAAGTTCAAGCGATGCCTTTCTAAGCACAATTAAGCGTAAGGACAGAAAGGAATTTAGAAGGAATTTAAGAAGACTACAAAACGACGGCTTCAAGGTAGATTTAACTGATTGTTCTGAAACAAATCAAATAACCAAGGGAATGAGCAGTCTTTTTTATCTCAATCAAAAGAGGTGGAACTCAAAAGGTTTTTCCGGTAAATTTTCTGACCCAAATTTTTGCAATTTTTGTCTTGATGTTGCTAAATGTTTCTCAGAAAAAGGATGGCTTGGTTTATACAATCTTGAACTGTATGGTAAACCTGTGGCATCGTTATTCGGTTTCAAGTATAAATCGACATATTCTGCATACATTACAGGAATGGACCCAGCATACAAACAATATGGAGTTGGAACTCTCTTATTCATAAAAGTCATAGATAGATGTATTCAAGATGGACTGGCTGAGTTCGATTTTATGTGGGGAACAGACCACTATAAGCAACAGTATAACCCTGTTTCAAAATATACATTCAAAGCATCTGTTCCAAGAAAAGGTACTCTTTCCCATTTCAATTATTTACTTTACAAAAAATATTGGTCTCACGGTAACCGACTACTATACTTTCACGAAAAACTCCTGAAGAGCCGATAAACTATGTGTGCGAATGATAACAAAATATCTGTTCGGGTAATCTCGGACAAGAAAGGCATTCTCCAGATAGAGCGCGAGTGGAATGATTTGGTGGGTAATTCATGCAAAAACCCATTCATGCTAAGTAGATTCGTCACAGAATTCATCGAAACCCACCCCAAAGACTGGACTCCTCTAATACTATTTATTTCATTAAAACAAACAATAATCGGTATAGCATCATTTATGGTCAGACAACAGTTTGGGGTTCGATCTGTCAGAGCTTCCAACCCCTTATGGTGTTCAGAGTTCATTATTGATAGCCAATTTAGAAAAATATGCATCACAAGAATTCTTGACGTTCTGTTCAAAACTTTGAACTGTAAATACGCCGACTTCACTCTGCCCTGCGATTCTTCAAATTTTGAACAAATATTAAATCAATGCAAAGTTCACAGAATTCATGTCAAGACTTCCCCAAAAATGGGACGCCTAGTTATCCCCATACACTGCACATGGTCCGAATTTCTGGCGGGTCAAGGAACAAAATACAGAGCTAAGATAAGAAGAATCGAACGGAGCCTAACCCAAGCCGGTTCATGGAAAACGGTCTATGCCGATGGAAACAAACAACCAGAAGCAATAAAAAAAATCTTTGAAATCGAGAGGAATAGCTGGAAAGATAAATGGCGGACTCAAAGAGGCGAAAACACAGATGAAAGCCTTATGACCGTTTTAAGTGCAGCCCAACATCTGTCAAAAGAACCGAAATTCAAGTTGAATATTTGCTCCTTAGAACTTGACGGCAAAGCAATAGCATATTGCACTGCCATCGAATACGATGAAGTAGCGTTTATAGTGAAAACATCATATGACGAACGATATAAAAAACTCTATTCTGGAATATTTGTACAACATGCCATTATTCATGAACTATTCGATAGCGGACGAATTAAGCAAATAGATTTCCTTTCAGATCTCCAATACCTACGAACTTGGGCCAATGAATGTATTCCTCGTAATAGAATAATGCTTGCAAAAGGAATCCTGCCAACCACTATGCAATTAATATCTGAAACTGCTGTAGTTGGAAAAATTAGGCGTAAACTGCTTTGATTAATTGTACCTCGTCCGACATGATTAATCTTTAGATTTACATCTGGTGTTCTTTTAGGTGCTGAAACAAAAAAAATATTAATATAGTTTAACATATTATTATTTGGTTTGAAAATTGAAAAAAAGCAGACTCATTAGAGGCGCTTTTTTTGTTGTTATGCTGTTATTTGTAATGTTAATATGTTCGGATGCAAGTTTATCCGCGTTGGTAGCGAGTAGTGAAGAAGACTCTTGGACAACTAAAACGTCGATGCCCACAGCAAGGGCGGGATTGGGTGTTGTGGTTGTGGATGGAAAAATCTACGCTATCGGAGGTTATAACGGCGACTATCTAGGGGTCAATGAAATGTATGACCCCGAAACAGACACTTGGATGACGATGGAACCCATGCCTACACCACGAGTTGGTTTTGCTGTTGTGGTTTGTCAGAAAAAGGTCTATTGCATTGGGGGAGTAGTTGATTATGTGGCTGGTGACGGACCTGTTTTGACTGGAAAACTTGAGGTTTACGACCCATCAACGAACAAATGGGAAACAAAGACGTCAATGCCCACACTTAGATCTAGTTTAGCTGCAAATGTTGTGGACAACAAAATATACCTGATCGGCGGAAGGGTCTATCCATATATTTCAACAAAAAATGAAGTATATAGCCCGACCACAGATTCATGGTCTATCAAATCACCTGACATACCAAGCCCGCTTTATAGTTATGTGTCAGCAGTGATTGACGATGAAATATACATAATTGGGGGTAGAAGTTATTGGATGGCATCAGGAGGTGCACCACTTCCGCCACCGGTTAATGAAACTTGGATTTATGAACCACAAACAGAGACGTGGAGTTCAGGAAAACCGCTCTTTACCTTGGTAGCAGAAGCAGCTACTGCTGTAACTACGGGAGTTAATGTGCCCCAAAAAATATACGTTATTGGAGGGCGTGGGGGTTTGTATTTAGATGAGACAACGTCTCAAGTAAGCGTTTACGACCCTAAAAAAAAGACATGGACATATGGTGAGGAACTGCCCACCAAACGTTGGGGTT
>JBAZEV010000047.1:0-15027 GCA_041653695.1 Bathyarchaeia archaeon | reverse complement strand
TCAAACTTTTTTGGACGTTGTAGACCCCACGTACGCCGTTATCAGTGCAGGACTGGGCAACACGTATGGGCATCCACATAATGAAACCCTTCAGAAGCTTGCCGCAAAAGGCGTAACAACTTATTGTACAATAAACTCGGGAACAATCATCGCACAAACAGACGGAACAACAATAACGTTCCCAGACAACCCCCAACCAATACCAGAAATGCCAATACTACATGTTGCCGCATTTTTTGTTGCACTAACACTAGTTACCGTAACAGTTTTCAGGAAAAAACTCCAAACAACAAACAAAACTATTAACACATAACCCTGCCTTTTTCATACAAAAAGTATCACTGTACATTGTTAACGGTGGAACAAGGCACCTAAAATCTGGCACCTAACTGGTATGCTCTTGCGAGTTCCTGTTTGTTTTTACTGATTTCTCCTTTGTCGTACGCTTTAACAAACAAACAATCAAGCAGTTCCATTCCCAGATATTCAAAGGACAAACGAAACATCTCAAAAACTGGTTCACAGGCAACAGCGCCCTCTGCAGAAGGCACAACAACTACCCCGTTTGCCTTTCAGTTTCTTGTTCTCAACAAATGGGCGCATACGGTCAATGAAAAGTTTCATCTTCGCTGTTGGACCATACCAATATAATGGTGTGCCAAAAACTAGGATGTCTGCATAATCCATTTTTGGGTAAATCTGTTGCATTTCATCATTCAAACAGCAAACGTAGTCGCCTTTTTTGCAGGCTCGGCAATCAACACATAATGAAATGGTGTAGTCGTAGAGGTACAACTTTTCTGTGGTGTACCCCGCTGTTTTAGCACCTGAAATGATTTGGTCAATGATTAAATCTGTGTTGCCCTTTACCCGGGGGCTACCAACAAGTGCTAGAACCTTCAATTGTTAGTCCTTGAAGAAGTTCTTTACCTGCATTAACTCTTTCATGGTGTTAAGCGTAAACCACATTCCATGATACGTGTAACCTTGAAGCATCTTTTTATCGGCTAAACGTTGCATTGCAGTGAACTCGAAATCGCCGTTTTCTGGAAACAGTTTCTCTACTGTGCTCCGTTTGAAAACGTAATGACCCGCGCTGACGTAGAAACTAAGAGTTTCCCGTTGCTGGAAACGGATAACATTTATGCCATTTTCAAGTGTGACCTTACTGTATGGAATCTGAGGTTTGGCTAACAGCAGACCTGCGCCTTTTCCCGCGTAATCAAATAACTCGTTGGGGTCATAGAACACGATGTCATCTACGTTCATGACATACGCAACATTACCTTTAATGTGCTCAAAGGCTTTTTTGGTGGCGCCGCCAGTTCCTAGGTTGTCTTCTTCTAAGGAGTATGTTACAGGTAGTTTAGTTAAATCAGCGCGGTTAGAAGCAACAATAATATTCTCAAAATCATGAGAACGAAGCCATTCTACCTGGTGATCAATCAAAGTGTTTTTGTTAATTTTGAGCAAAGGTTTCGGAACCCACGTTGCAGGTTTAAGCCTCCAGCCTTCGCCTCCAGCCAAAATAATTGCTTCCCGCAAATGTTTTCACTCCAGCGTCTGCATATCCCAATACCATCATCAAAGATATAAGTTTAGCAACAACAAACTTGTGAACGTTTATAAGAATCAATATTATAGTATCTTCAACAATAATCAGGATGTGAAATAATATGCCATCTCACGGTTCGTTATCAAAAGCGGGCAAAGTCAGATCTGCTACACCCAAACTTGAAGCAAGAGAACGACACCACCAAGCCCCACGCGTAGACAACAGGAACACATACCACAAACGCTTTGAACTAAGCAGGGAAAGCGGACAATACACGCCCGGAAGACGCCCAAAAAGACGGTAAATACGCCGCCTAGATTTTCCTCCAGCAAAACTGGAGCCAAACATTTTCTAATTTTAAAAATTCTGATACAGCAATTCTTGCGGTCAAACTTTAAAACTAGTAACGTAACTTTATCTATGTTTCATCAGGTGCATCCGGTAAACCCTTTCGCGCCACCTGCTGTTCCAGCTTTTCCAACCAGTTTTAACAAGGTTCTCACGCAGTTCAGGTTTTTCGGCAACCCAATCCACAAAAATGTTAAAACTACGTTTTCCATCTAGGCGCTCAAAATCGATGTCAACCTCTTTGCACCAGTTTGCAAAACTGCGTTCAACCATTTCCTGCAAATCACCAGTTACCTCGATTTCTTCCACTTTGTAGCCATGTTCTCGAAGATAACTGCGTACACTTGAAAGTACGTACCCAGTGCACACTTTAAAGACCGTTTCTTCGTCGGGTTGCATTACTGTAACGATTTCTTCTGCAATCTTCACGGCGTCATCAAGGTAACGTTTTGTCTCGAAGTTTGGTGGCTGAAACGATGAAACTGGGATACGGCGTTCCATGTATCGGCGTTCAGGCATTTTAAGTGCACCAATCACTACACCTAGAATTAGGTCACCCCAACCGGAATCGTCGATTAGAATCTCTTTCTTTTGCAGGTAACGTTCCAAAACTAAACCCTATGTACCATTATGCATAGGATGTTTAAAAAATAATAAGGGGAGTAAACACGTAAAAAACGTGTTGATTTTTACTTGTTTACTTCTCATAACGGCAAAACTTTTCTGCCGTATGTCTCGTTCAAAACTTCTGCAATACCTGTATAGATAGCGCTTGAACCACAGATGATGCCTTCGATTCCAGTAATCAGCAGTAAATCAGCGTTGCCAGTAAGTCGTACAGCAGCCAACAAGAAGAACAATACAACCAAGCTACCGAAAACGAACTTCAGTGCGTTGTCCTTTTTGAGTGTACCACAGAACATCAGTAGTGTGAACATACCCCACATGAAGAAGTATGCTGCCATTGCATCGTTACCAGGTGCCGTGACCGAGGGGTCAAGTAGAGTGAAGTTGGGTAACAATAGTAGGATTACCAGAGACCACCAGAATAAGCCGTATGATGTGAATGCAAGTGTTCCGAAGGTGTTGCCTTTTTTGAACTCCATTATGCCTGCGATTACTTGAGCTAATCCACCGTATACCAGTCCCATCGCCAAAATCATGGCGCCTAAGGGATAAAGACCAGCGTTGTGCATATTCAGAAGTACTGTTGTCATTCCGAAACCTAACAGCCCCAGAGGAGCTGGATTTGCTAGTTTGTCGCTCATTATCATTACACGCTCAATAGATTTTTGGTTTAACTAAGTGTTTGTCAATATAAATCTTAGGCTATGAATTTGGGAAAAGAGACAAAATCTGTATATGTAATGTTGATTATGATTAATGACCGTAAACAAGTATTACTGTATCGTATTTGTTCGTTTCTAAACAGGTTATTCAAAAACAGGCGATTCAAAATCCAATATTATTAACAAATTCAATGCGCAGTAACCCAGATTCAATCGCAGATTGGACTGAAAAATAGAACTGTTCATACCAAAAAACAGGGACATGCAGTAACCAAGCATTCATTTTAGCGGGTTGACTTGTTGGTGACAAATAGGCAGTAATAAAAGAATCAAAGACAACAAACATTCCATAAACAAGTTTGGTGCAGAATGTGGGTCAAAAACGTGGATACCAACGTGGTTTTCCGGTTGCTGTTCTTGTTGGTTTAGAAGACAACCAAGCAGTACTGTGGCAAGTGTTTAGTCAAGTCGTAAAACCGTTTCAAAGGTTAAAGCTAGAAGGAAACAGAACAGAATCAAATGCTGTGTACAACTTTCATGAATCAATTTTGAATTCACTAAAACCGTTGCTCCACGAAGGTGTAAAAAGCATAGTAGTTACCGCACCACCCCGAACAACATACACCAAAGATTTTTTGGAACACACACAAAAACATCACAGGTACCTAACGCAGTCTAAAAACCCCGACCGCGCAAACTTCGCCGAATTAGTTGGCTCGGCAGATGACCAGCTTAAAGTTGCTGAACTGGTAAAAACAAAGGAATTCACAAAACTGGTCGAGGACACTACTTCACAAGAAGCAGACCACATCTTGAACAGCCTAGAAAAACACCTTTACGGCGATGATTCTGTTGTGCTTTATGCACTAAAAGAAATTGAAGACACAATTTACATGCGCGACAACGGGGTTCAACCAACACATAACGAGTACCTGCTTTTAACAAGCAAATACTTAGGGGAAAGCAAACAAAAGAACCGCATTCACAGGTTAATACAGATAGCAAAAAACAAAAAAGTCAAAACAAAAGTGATAGACACCGAAACATCAGCAGGTAACCGAATTACCCAGTTTGGTGGTATTGTTTTCTTTTCCACGCCAACAAATTTTTGATTTTTGTTAGTCAACTAGAGTAGCGCGGATTAATATTACATCATCTAGCGGCGTGTAGCTTGGGTTTCCAGTTGTTGCAACATTTGAGATTGCGTCAACAACATCCATTCCCTGTATTACTTCGCCAAAAACTGGGTGTTTATTGTCAAGGTGCGCATTGTATTCGATGTTAAAGAAGAATTGGCTATTTCCCGAGTTGGCTTCTTCAGTTTTTGCCATGGCGATTGTTCCTCGCACGTTTTTGTTGTTTTCTAGGTTATCTGAGAATTCGTCTTGTATGTTTGGAATTGATGAATCGCCATATCCGGTTCCGGTTGGGTCGCCGCCTTGGATTATCATAAGGTTACTGGGCAAATTTACGACTCTGTGAAAGATTGTGTTATCATAAACGCCGTCCACTACCAGTTTCTTGAAATTATTTGTTGTTATGGGCATGTCATCGCGTAACTGAATCACAATGTCGCCCATGTTTGTTTCTAACATAACCGTATTAGAGGCTGGAAGATTCTCATCAGCTAGATTACTACCATTGTTTCCAAGCATGCTAAATCCCACAATAATTACTGCAATAACCGCAATCAATGCCACTGCGATTACAATAAGTTTCTTGTTATTGCCTGTTTCCCTTTTGCGAGATCTGCGCCTGCTATGTTTGCTGGGACTCATGCACGTTTATTCCTTTAGTTTTAATGACCCAGCTCTTTTTCAACTTCTTTTTTGCCGTTTTCCAGTTCTTTTACCTGTTCTTTGTCTTCACGCAAAAGCAAGGTCTGGAATTCGCCAATGTGAGTTTTTTCTTCCTTTGCAACATCTAACAAAACTGCGCGAATATCAACGTTCTCGGTTGCAGCAGCCATTTGTTCATACAGGTTCACTGCATCTAATTCGGCAATTATTGCTAGTCTTAGGATTTCGCAGTCAAGATTGTTTTTGGCAACTTTCTCGATTTTAATCGGTTTTTCTGACAGCATACAACAAACCTTCACAATGTTAACGGGCAAATACTTCATAATTGTTTCGCATTTTTTCAAATCAGTTCTTCACATGGCACACAGAAAATTAAAAAGCGCTGCTATTCATGTTCCTTTGCTTCAGACCATACCATTTCAAAAAAATCGATAAATATTGAAACAAGACTTGGATTTATTGACCATAACGCAGGTGACTCTAACAGGTCTGATGTTGCAGAAGTCACAAAAATTACTTCTTTTTTGTCATAAATCAAAATCACAGCAGGAGGAAAAGCACGAATGAACTTTACTTTTAATGGCTCTGGGACGTTTAATCCCTCTGTAACCGAGTAGAGCGTTTTTTGGTCAAAGCTTTCTGTAATTATTCGAAGTTTTACGCCTTTGCGTAAGGCTTCCTTTGCTTCGTCAGCAAAGCTGAAAATTGCAAGTGGAAGCCTGTTTCGGGTAGTAATTATGTCTATACTGCGTTTCGCGTTAATATGAGAATTTTTTATCCTTCGCAGATATGCTTCTTTTTCTGGAATCAAAACAAACTGCTGTTTCTCTTCTTCAAATCGGATTTTTGGTTTATCAAGAGTTTTTTGTAGAAAATTGTCTGCCTTTTCTCGTAACTCATCTGTTTTAGCAAGTCTACGGTTAACCAAAAAGGATATCGCATCTTTCAGGTTGACTGGATTATACATTGTTGGACGACCGATCACTTCCTCAATTAAGCCTAACTCCTTAAGCTGAGGAATTATTCTGTAAACTTGTTCACGTGCGATGCCAGACGCAGTTGCTATATTTTTTGCAGTGGCAAGTCCTAAATGAGAAAGTACAAGAAAGACCTTTGCCTCAGATGGTGTGAGACCTAAATTAGTTAGAATATAGGTTCCTTCATCTGCTGCAGGCTCCAAAACAACCCCTAATACGCCTACAATAACGCGGTTATAAAAACGTTGTTTGCACCTGTAAGTGATAACTACAGTTACAACGTTTTATCTGCAAGCCTGCAAACTTTTGTGTCTGCGTTACAAAAAACGAAAAAAGAGTAAAACAAATGGAACAAAAAATGTTGATGTTTTACTACAACTGGAGACGTAAATCTTTGACCCCTCAGAAAACAGAAATAACCCATAACCTATTTTTTCCGTCACAGCCAATGTTTTGTGTTAAACAGTTTTCTTTAAACTGTACCATGGGCGCTTTTGTGTAACAGCATTGAATTCGTGAAAACTCAGTTTTTCGAGCAACATTTACTAACCGCAATGCAACCAATCATAATGAGGACATCTGATTGGCAAATAAACCACTAGTTTCAATCGTTTCCGCTGGTTTATCCAAGTTTGGAAGACGCGACGGCATGATGTGCAGAGAATTTTTCGCCGAAGCAACAAAAGAAGCATATGAACGGTGCCCTAACCTTGACCCAATAAAGGATATTGAAGCACTTTTTGTTGGGCACATGGGTGAATCATATGAACATCAAGGACACACAGGCCCCACGTTGGCAGAGTGGTCTGGTTTGTTGCCAAAACCTGCAGTACGCATAGAATCGGCTTGCGCTTCATCGGGTTCTGCCTTGAGAATGGGTATTTTGGCTATTTTGTCTGGGTTGCACAAGGTTGTTTTGGTTGGTGGCGTAGAAAAGATGACCCACTGCACTACATCTCAGGTAACAGAAAACTTGGCCATGGCCGCTGATTTCCCGTTTGAACAATGGAACGGCATCACGTTTCCGGGTTTATACGCTTTGATGGCAACTGCGCATATGCAAAAGTATGGGACAACTGAAGCTGATTTAGCAAAAGTTGCAGTAAAAAATCATCATAATGGTACCTTGAATCCGAAGGCTCATCTGCAAAAGGAAATCAGTGTTGAAACTGTTTTGTCCTCAAAAATGGTTGCATGGCCACTGAAACTGTATGACTGCTCCCTGATAACTGATGGAGCAAGTTGCGTAGTTTTGGCTCATCCTGATGTTGCAAAAAAGTATACTGATTCACCTGTTCAAATTGTTGGTTCAGGGCAAGCTACAGACACCATCGGTTTATACGAAAGAGACGAACTTACCTCGCTTAAATCTGCCAGACTAGCTGGAAAAGAAGCCTATAAAATGGCGGGTATCGCGCCTAAAGATGTTGACGTGGCGGAGGTTCATGACTGTTTCACGATTGCCGAGCTTATTGCATACGAAGACCTTGGTTTTTGTGGTGTTGGTGAAAGCGGAAAACTGGTACAAGATGGAGAAACCGAATTAGGTGGCACACTTCCCGTTAACCCAAGTGGCGGCTTGAAGGCTAAGGGGCATCCTGTTGGTGCTACGGGTACTGCGCAGGCGTACGAAATTTATATGCAGTTAACTGGTCAAGCGGATAAACGTCAGATAAGCGGCGCTGAAATTGGGTTAAGCCACAATGTTGGGGGTTCTGGGGCTACGGCTAATGTTCACATTTACAGGAGATGTTAATGATGTGTGAAAATACTCCGTTTACTGTTGCAAGTTTCTATGGGTTTTTGTGTGAAAACCGTTTAATGGCAGCCAAATGCAAAAAATGCGGCGCAGTAAATCTGCCACCAAAACCAATGTGTACAAAATGTTGCTCCACAGACCTTGAATGGAATGAACTGGAAGGCACTGGAAAACTGCTTAGTTACACGGTGATTCATGTTGCTCCAGAACAGTACCAGTCTATGGCACCATATGTTGTGGGTATCATAGAATTTGAAAAAGGTGTACGTTTGCCTGGAATAATCCGAAACGTAAACCCTGACGAAGTAAGAATTGGAATAAAACTAAAAATCGAGTCTGAACACGAAACATGTTCACAGTGGCCTAGATGGTCCAAGTACTATTTCAATCCGCTGTAACTTGTGGTTGTTGTATCTTGTAATTGGGCTGCCCTTTCATGTTCAGTTTAGGTACAGTCATAACAAACCGAACCCCCTTACCCTGTTCTCCCTCTTCTGTAATTGTCCACCCGTAGGCATCACAGATTTTTTTAATCAGGTACAACCCGTACCCTGTTCCTTTGCCGTAGCCTTCTTTGAAAATTAACTGTTTTTCGTCGTTTGGTATCCCGGCGCCGTTATCTTCGTAGATTAGTTTTAGTTGGTCTGCGTCTAGCGTATAATAGACTCTAATTTGGTTTACTGTTTCACCATGCTTCAGTGAGTCATCAATCAGGTTATAGAACAACTGCCTAAGCAAAGAATCCGTTAATACGGTCAGGTCATCAGTTTGGTTAACAACTTTTATGTTACCTAAATCCAGAATCATCGCTGCTTCTTGGAGCGTTTTCCCCACATTAATTGATACTAACTCTTCAACGCCAAGCATTTCGTATGTTGCTGAAAACTCGAAAATCTGTTGCATCTGGTCTACGGCGGTTTCAATACCGCTACAGTATTTTGAAACAGCGCCACAATTTTTCATCTGGTTCTTAGCCAGATACAGGTTGTTCAAGATAACTGCGAGTTTGTTTCGGACGTCATGACGGGTTAATTTGCCGACAACACCCAGTTTTTCGTTTACCATCACAAGCGTGTTCATTGTTTCTTCCAATGATTCCCATGCGGCATTTTGTTGACTAATATCTCTAACTGTTGCCAGAACATGTAACTCATTGTTTAATCTTAAAGATTTTAAAGACAATTCCACAGGAACTTGTTTTCCGCCTTTTTTTAACGCCAATATTTCGCGTGTTTTTTCTGGAAACTCATTACTTGATGCATTAAAACTTAGAAAAAAAAGCTTTGCATCTTTTTGAAGACTTCTAGGCGCCAAAAGTTCATGAATTTTTTTGCCAACTGCTTCTTGTTGTGTATACCCAAAAATTTGTTCAGCAGCAGGATTCCAATAAACAATATTTTCTTGGCAATCAGCAAGAACAATTCCGTCTCTTGCGTAATCGGTTATTGCTCGAAATTTTTGTTCAGATTCTTTTAACATTCTTTCTGCGTTTTTTCTATCAGTTATATCAATAGACATTTCAGCGACCGAATTTATGTTTCCGTTTATGTCCCTAATGGGTACAGCAGTTATTTCGAGACAGCGTTTTGTTCCATCATTTGAGGAAACTATCTGTTCATGGATAACCTTGTCTTTTCCTGTTTCTATAATTTCTTTGACACCACATTTTGGACAAATGCCCTTGTTATCGCTTAATGCACAATAACATAGCTTTCCTTTTAGTTCACCGCACAGTTTTTCAAGAAACTTGTTTGCCCATATGATGTGGTAATCTTTTGATATAACCGCCAACGCGGCTCCAGTATGTGTTGTTACCATTTCTAGTGTTTTTCGTTCTTGTTTGATTTTTTCGCGTGTCTTGTTGCGCTCAGTAATATCCCGGAATATTCCTTGAAGCAAACGCCTGTTGTTCACCTCAAATTCAGACGCTTTAATTAAAACATCTCTGACGTCTCCACTTTTGGTAACAATCCTGTCTTCAACAATTTGCTTTTTCAATTCAGTTCGATGTTTTTTGAAGTTTGTTGTGAAGTCACCCTCAAAAGCTTCAGGTAAATGGAGAATTCGTTGGTGTTGTCCTATTAACTCTGATTTTGTTCTGCCGATTAATTTTGTGGCTTCACGGTTACAGTCAACAATTACTCCAGTTTCGGCATCTACTATGAAAATGGCGTCCATTGATGCCTCAAACTGTTTTCGGTATTTTTCTTCAGACTTTTTCAGCAAGGAGGCAGTTCTGTTTTTTTCTGCGGCTTGTTTTATGTAGTGTTCAAGTTGTCCGTAAACTGTTTTTATGTCGCCATATTTGTTGAGGTAGTAGTCAGCACCAAGATTCAATGCGTTAATGGCAATGTCTTCTCTGCCTTTCCCAGTAAACAGAATAAAGGGGACTTTTTCCCCAGTAGACCGCAGTTCATTTAGAAAATCTAACCCATCTCGTTCTGGAATCTGGTAATCAGAAATAACAACATCAAAGGCTTGTTCGCTCATCAGTTGTAGTGCTTCGTTGACTGAAGATGCGTTCTCGATTGAGAATAAACCATGTATTTCGAGTAATTGTTTAGAACTTTTCAAAAAGTCAAGGTCATCATCTACATGCAACACGCGTATAACATCGTCATACGATTGAACCGCGTGTGTTTTTTGGTTCTGACCGGGAACGGGGGTAATCATTTAATCGACCATGTACGATTGACTTGAAGTATACGTGTGTGAGTATTTTGCGCTATAATCGTTATGCTGTAGCAGTATTGAGCACTAATCTTACCCGCTCTGATTCAGAAATGCGTCAATAACCCAACAAAAGTGAATACTATTTTTTTCTGTTCAGATGCTTCATTATGACTAATACATCATTAGCTGAAGAACTAATATAGTGGGCTCCTGCGTCTATCAAAGATTCTTTAGATGACAAACCCGTGGTGACACCCACCGCTAAAACATCAAGCTTGTTTGCGCATTGCATATCTTTTACGCTGTCACCAACCAGAACTGCTTCGTTTGGTTTTATGTTCAACGCGTCCAGTGTTGCTTGAAGATGCTCAGGATGCGGTTTAACGTTTGTAACTTTCTCGCGGGTAATTATGGCATCAAAGTATTGTTCAACTTGAAAACGTTTAAGGCTGTAACTAGTTGCTTCGTTGCCACTGATTGTACATATCGCAGTTTTCAGGTTCATCTCTTTTAACGCTTTAAGCGTGTCAGGTATTCCCTGAAACATTTGAGTCGTTTTTGCTGATTCTAACTCGAACCGCTCAACTACTGAAAATACCATCTTTTGTATTTCAGTAAAATTGGATGTTACAGTTTTTTCGTCGCTTATTTGTTGTTTTACTTTTATTAACATGTCAAAAGCGGTTTCTCTTAACGAAAACAGGGACTGCTGAAAACCCAACTGCGCTAGGTTGTGTATTATTTCGGTTCTGCATGCTCTAACGTCTAAGGTAAATGTGATTAATGTTCCATCTAGGTCAAAGATTACTGCCTTGAACATATCCGTTGAACCAACCAGCCCACGTAATTAATGCTTGATGCGGTCAATAAAATAGTTCTGGGTCTTGGAACATGACCTGTTAAACAATTCAGGCAAAAAAAACAGTGACCACAACAATGTTTTATACGCACAACAGATTATATTCAAGTATGGATTCCGATAACAAACACAACGTTTCATGCAAAGTATGGCTTGAATACCGTGGTCAACCCTTACTTGGAAAGGGCGGAGCAGAAATATTGGAAACAATTAACGTTGTTCATTCTATATCCAAGGCAGCAAAATCCGCGGGAATGTCGTATAGCTACGTTTGGAACTATTTAGCAAAACTTGAAAGACAACTTGACGAATCCGTTGTAAAAACGTATAAAGGCGGCAGCACAGGAGGCGGAGGAGCAGAACTCACAGAGTTGGGCTACAAACTGTTGAATGAATACCACCGAGCCGAATTTCACATGAACAAAATGATACATGACCAGAACAGTTGGGAAGATACAAGTCCGAAAATCAATGCACAAAACAGGTTAAACGGAACCGTGCAACAAGTTGAAAAAAACGAGGCACCCTCCAAAGTAAAAATCAGAATTGACGCCCCAGCAATAATCACTGCAATTATCTCCAAGGAAACGGTAAATGAACTGGACATTAAAGAGGGCGACACCGTTGAAGCGGTAATCAAGGCAACCGAGGTCCGGGTTGCAAAGGACAAGTAACCAAAAACGGCTTGTTTACCGTAAAAGTGGATACAAAAGCATCAACAAACGCCCTCAAAAACAACAAAACTCGACTTTTGTATCGGTAACGCTTTTACTTTTATTTGGATTACTTCTCTAGGTAGGAGACAACCCCCGTGAAAGTGTTTAACGAAAAAATATTGTTTTCAACAAAAGGCGAAATCGATTATGTTGACCTCACAGGTAAGGTTCACGACGTTGTGCGCAGGTCTGGAATACGAAACGGTTTGATTCACGTTTTTGCTCCACATGCAACAGGTGTCCTGATTTTAACTGAACATGAACCCAGCCTAGACGCGGACGTGAAAGATTTTCTTGAAAAACTTGTCCCAAAACACGGCGGATATCGACACCCATCAAACGCACATGCACACCTCAGGTCCATGATTTTAAGTCCAGATAAAACATTGCCAGTCATGGACGGCGAACCCGTTTTCGGAACATGGCAGTCACTGCTTTTCGTTGAAACAGATGTCTACCCACGGCAAAGAACCATAATAATGCAAGCCATCGGCGAATAAACAAGCACAGCTTAACAAACAAGAACCGTTGCCAAAAGAAACATACGTTAAAAACCGAAACTTAAATACCAACAAATTTAACGCAAAGTTACCCAAAAAATCAATATCAAACCAACATTTAAGCCAGTTTTCCAAGAGGAAACAGTCTGGAAAACAGGCTATTAAAGGTTAAACAACGTTTCTTTACATCCAATACCCTGAAATTTACAATAAAACACAAGAAAAGACGCCCAAACAAAATAAAATGTGGAACGAAACCTGACGAAACAAAATATTATTAACATTTTTACGGCAATTTCGTGACGTTTTAGAGGATTACACAAATATTTGGATCACAACATAACCAGTTTTGATGTTGTTTACCTTACCAAAACCATAAAAATAGGCTATATGTAAACGAAAAAAACCGAATGCCAAAAACATAAACCAAAGTGAAAAAATAAAACGCAACCAGTGCCGAGTTTCATCATCAGGAAACAACTTTGATTTTAGTCAATAACAAGCATGTGGATACAAAAGCATCAACATGTACCCTCCAAACAGTTCAATGTTCGACATAATATTGGCGGTCCAGTTGCCCAAAAAACCGAAATAGATAACATGCTTGAAAAACAGGAATTTTGTAGCACCCAGATTAACAGTAAACCGTCAAAAAGTTATGCATTCGTTAGGTTTCGGTTTTTTTGAAAACTGGAATTGTTGCCAATTCAGATTAAACACCCACCAAAGCCCGTTTTCATGGGGGGTATTTGTATCATATTTGTAGTCTAATAGTAGTTCATTGTTGAAAACGGCCTTTTTTCTGAAAAACCAAGCAACAGCATCAACGGTATACCCAGAAAACCGCGGCATATAGGTTCATATTTGAAGACTAATAACAGAATATTGTTGAAAACTAGCTTTTTCTGGAAAAACAAAAGGCACCCGCCGACAGGTTCTTGCAAAAAACTGTGCTAGATACCTGTTCATCAGGGTAGGTTTTACGTGAAACGTACACAAAAAATGTGGTATTTAAGCTTCGAAAACAGTCGCATTTTTTTCGGTGCTAGTTGATGTGAAGTTCAACGGTGTCGCCGTCTTTAAGCTCGAATGTGCCGCCGACTTTTTGTGGGCTGAACCGCAACCGTTTTGACCATACTTTGGCGTAGGAAAACTGTTCATAGAAGTCGCTGTGGATGCGTTTGGCCAAATCAAAAACATTTGACCCTTTCTTGATTGTAAAAGGTCTGACGGATGCATCTTTTTTGTTAGGTTCCTTGGTGTATATTCGCATTATGTTTAACATGTTAAAGATGTCTGTGCCCAGAGTTTCCATGCCTTTCTTGGTTTTACAGGACACAGGGATTATTTTCATGTTTTTTCCTACAACCTGTTTTAGTTCCTCTAAATGTTTCGCAGCAGAAGGATGGTCTGCCTTGTTTGCGATAATTAATGCAGGCCGGTAAACCTTGCCTTCAAAGATTGCTTCTTCTACATCATCGTAGGTTGCTTCACCCTTGATTTTTATTGTGGCATCGCGGACGCCGTAACTTTTTAAAAGTTCAGTCAGTTCCTTAACCGTGCAATCTACCAGTTTTCCCAGAATAATGAACTTGAGTTTTGCGCCCATGTGTTTACGTTCAATTTCAATACGAGCCTTAGGCCTTTTTAGCACAAGCTTAGCCCGTTCCAACTCTTTTACAGTAAGCAGGTACTGCTCAACAGGGTCTTCAGACAAATCAACCATCAAAACAAGACCATCAGCATTACGCGCCGAAGTCAACGTCTGCAACCCCCACGCACCACCATCAGATGAACCCTTCATAATTGCGGGTGTTTCAACCATCTGCAACTGCAAATCCTGATAAATGAACATACCCGGAGTAGGCTCCGTAGTTGTATATGGATAATCCAAGATTGCAACCTTCGAGTTAGTTAACGTAGACAACAAACTGCTACGACCAACATTTGTAGGCCCCAAAATAACAATCTGGGCATCGCCCTCTTTTTCGACGAACACTTTAGGACCAGTTGCCGCGCCAGTGCGTTTTTGTTTCTTGTCTTCGATTTCACGTTTCAGAATCGAAATCTTGCGCTTAACCTGAGCACGAAGGTTTTCTGTTCCTTTATGCTTTGGGAACAAGCCCATGAATTCTTGCAGCTTCTGGATCTTTTCCTCGGGCCGCTTAGCTAACGAGGCTTCATGATATTTTTGTTTTGCTTCAGCTGGAAGATTCGCGGGCATAAAACGGTCATCTACGTATAGCGAGCGCGGACAGAATATTATCCTTTTCGAAAACAATAACCCTCAAACCGCTGCTGAACAGGTTTTACGGCAAAAAAGGTTGATTAAAAAGTAACCAACACAAAGATTATGCAAGGGACTTTAGCGCCAGAAATGAGGGCCATTGGTAATGAGTGATTCACACATTTTTGACCACAAACATGTTGATGCATTAGAATCTGAAGACCGCAAAACATGGCAAAATGTGGACGACGTACTAGATTTCATTGACCTTAAACCGGAATATGTTGCAGCGGATTGGGGGTGCGGAAGCGGATACTTTACGGCG
>JBAZEV010000046.1:0-15588 GCA_041653695.1 Bathyarchaeia archaeon | reverse complement strand
GAACCCGCAACGACAACGTTCTGGAACTAACAGAACAGAAAATAGTATCAATCAAAAAACTGTTCGAAATCTCGGAAACAGAGTTTGATGCAAAACTGGAACACAAAGGCCTTGAAAAACAGGCACTAGTAGACCTGATAATCGAACGAATGGCCCTTTTAGGCACCCGAAGCTAAAACATCTAGTATCGCATCAAGGCTTACTGGGCCTTCACGAACAATTCTAGGCTCATTTGAAGTCAAATCAACAACAGTAGACGGCAAACCCATACTTGCAGCGCCGCCATCAATAACCAAATCAACCAGATTCTCTAATTCACAAGATAGCTCTTCTACACGTTGCGGAGGCTTCTCTGCGGTTCGGTTTGCGCTGGAACCAACCAAAAGCCCCCCAGACAACCTGATCAACTCAAGAGCAACCTTGTTGTCGGGAACTCGTAGCCCCACTGTGTCCCAACCCAACGTAACAATGTCGGGTAATACTGGTTTCTTGGGAAAAACCATTGTTAGTTGTCCTGGCCAAAACCGTTTAGCTAACCGTTCTCCGTTTTCCGAAACAAAAGCAACGCGACGTGCATCTTCCAGACTCGCAACCAATAATGGAAAAGGACTTTTACGGTTGCCTTTTACGTCTAAAAGCCGTTCCACTGCTTGGGTGTTAATGGGGTCGCAGCCTAGACCGTACACTGTTTCTGTTGGGTATACAACCAGTCCACCCTGTTTTACTGTTTGTGCGGCTAATTTGATGTTGTTTTTTGTTGCTTTTAGAACGGTCATAGCTTGTTCGAACAAAATATGAAACAGGTGTCTATTAAGGTTCTACGCGACGGGTTGTGGAAAACTAAAAAAGAAAAATGGGAAAAAGGGTTTAAGCCCTGTTTTGTTTTTACCTTGCTCTTGATTGAACTCTTGGTTCCAGTAACGTCCAAAGCCAGTCAACGAATTCGCGCAGGTTTTTGGTTTGTATGTAGATGTCGCCTGGACCTTTTATTTCGGTTACCAGTCCTTCGCCGCCCAGAATTGTTGATTTGAGTCCTCCGAATTTTTTGACTTTGTAGTCGCAGGTGTCGCTGAATGCTACAAGGTGGAAGTTGTCGACAATCAATGTTTGGTCTGCGGTTAGTGTGTGTTTGTCGATTGCCCCAAAGGTGTTAATGAACAGTTTTCCTTGTCCTTGGGCTCGCATCATGAACAAGCCTTGACCGAAAAGTCCCTTGGTGAATCCTTGCCATTTTATGTCTAGGTCAACGGTTTGTGTTGATGCAATATATGCAGAGCTTTGGATGATGTAACCTTGATTCGTGTTTACATCTAAGGTTTCGATGTCACCAACAGGGGCAGATACAAAGGCGACTTCTCCTGCGGTGTTTTGGGCTTGGTAATCGTTTACAAAGAATGATTGACGACCCAACAACGAAAGACCTATTGATCCTAAGAGACTTTTTTCTCTTTTACGGGTCTTGACTTCGATGTTTGGTTCCATGTATGTCATGGCGCCTGCTTCGGCGGTTACCTCTTCGTTTGGTTCCAATTTTATTACGAGCATCGAGTATGATGGTTTGTACTTAATTTCGTAGTCCAAATTTTTTCACCACTATGTTTTCTGTTAAAACTTTGTGTACCAGTTAACAACGGGTACAGCATATCCTACGTAGTTTCAAGATTTAAGAATTATCCACATACACTATTTTCTTTCAAAACTGCAACTTTTCCGTCGGCAACCCGAATATGCCGAGTTCCAATCTTTAGAACATCTTGTTCTAACCCGTGGGACTATATTCCCGCATTACCCGTATGGTGGTAACAAAGAGGAACCAAAAAAATGACCAAAATCGGAGTTGCCGTTTTGTTGATAGTAATCGTAGCGTTCTTAGCTGCCACTGTAATTGGTTACCAGAATGGACTTAATTCTAACACGCAAGATACTACAACAGAACAATCTGAACAACCACAAAACGGCTTCGTACAATACACATTAGCTGAACATCAAGAACTGGACAACCTAACAGTTCATCCCAGTTGGATGGAAACAAATCTATCCCCTGGAACCGTTGTTAAAACAGGTTACACGTTAAAGTAAACTTCAGCAGTTTTTATCTTCTTTCAGAACAAAAAACAAGAACACGTAGCTCAACGTTTAAAGCATCAAATTATTATCCTTGTCTTGTTTTACGTTACCAAAGGTTTGATGCAGAATGGTTCGGATAGCGGTTCTGGACGAAGAACGGTGTGAGTCTAAACGTTGCGGTAGGGTATGTTACCGTTTCTGTCCACCAGTAAGAAACAAGATTGAAGCAATTGTATTCGAGGGCGAAACACCCAAAATCGTTGAAAGCCTATGTGTAGGCTGCGGAATATGTGTAAGAAAATGTCCATTCAAAGCCATATCCATCGTCAACTTGGCAGATGAACTGGAACAAGACTGCAGCCACCGTTTCGGACCAAACACATTCAAACTATTTCGGCTTCCAACACCGTCATCGGGTTTAGTTCTGGGTCTACTTGGACAAAACGGTATAGGAAAAACCACCGCATTACACATCCTGTCTGGTGAACTCAAACCAAACCTAGGACGGTTCGACGACCCCCCAGAATGGGCCGAGTTGGTTCAACACTTCCGTGGCTCAAGCCTGCAAGATTACTTCCAAAAAATAGGTGAAGGAAACCTCAAAGTTGTACACAAACCTCAATATGTTGACAAAATCCCCCGCGTAGTCTCAGGCAAAGTAGGCGAGCTACTTGAAAAAGTAGATGAACGCCAGAAATTAAACCAACTCGTTGAACAACTTCAACTCAAGACAATCTGGAACAGAGACCTGAAAGTGTTAAGCGGCGGAGAACTTCAACGGGTTGCTGTTGCTGCGTCTATTTGCCGCGAAGCAGACGTTTACCTTTTTGATGAACCTTCCAGTTACTTGGACGTAAAACAAAGGCTGCAGGTTGCCAAGGCAATTCGTTCGCTTAAAGACGATGGAAAAACCGTTATCGCGGCTGAACATGACTTGGCGATTCTTGATTACTTGTCTGACCAAATCTGTGTCTTTTACGGTGACCCCGGAGTATACGGTGTAGTTTCACATGTCCACGGCGTAAGAGTCGGCATAAACATCTACCTAGAAGGCTACATCCCAGACGAAAACGTAAGATTCAGAAAAGAACCCATAATCTTCCACGTAAAACCCCCATCAGCCGCTTTAACAATCGGCGAAACATTGCTGAAATGGACAGAAATCAAAAAATCCTTTGGCGACTTCGAGTTCCAAGCATCACCCGGCGAGGTAAAACGCGGAGAAGTAGTCGGCATATTTGGTCCAAACGGAATCGGAAAAACAACATTCGTGAAGATACTCGCTGGACTAGAAAAAGCAGATTCAGGCGAAACATCCTCAGAAGAGAAACTCAAAGTAAGCTACAAACCACAGTACATTTCACCACAGTTCACTGGAACTGTCGAAGAATTACTCAAAGAAAACGCAGACAAAGAGTTCGGCACAAGCCTGTTTCACAGCCAGATTATTGCACCGCTTAAACTTGATTTCCTGTTTGACCGCGACGTAAATGAACTCAGCGGAGGCGAACTTCAAAGAGTAGCCATAGCATCATGTTTAGCAAGAGAAGCGGAACTGTATCTTATTGATGAACCCAGCGCGTATCTAGACGTAGAAGACAGGCTTTCTGCTGCACGGACGATTCGACGGGTTATTGAAAACAAAAAAGTAACCGCGTTTGTGGTTGAACACGATGTTGTTGCGCAGGACTTCATTGCTGACCGTTTGATGATTTTCAGTGGAGAACCCGGAATTCGCGGATTTGCAAACCCACCAACAAATCTACGTAAAGGCATGAACAGCTTCCTAGAAGACATGGCAATCACATTCAGAAGAGACCCACAAACCAAACGCCCACGAGTCAACAAAGAAGGCTCAAGGTTGGACCGTGAACAAAAAGACCTCGGAGAATACTACTACGTGAGCACCACCGAAGAATAACAAGTCCTCAAGATAAATGCAAACAAGTTTCTGGTTAGCTGGACAACAAATGGCGACCGCTAACCAACCAAACATTATTTTTAAGCTGATGCCGAAAAGTAGCCCCTGAACCGGTTCACTAGTTGCCACGTTGTTCTGTTTCAATGTTTTACTAATCTTTTAACTGCACTAAATTTTTTACTTCTTCGGTGAAGACGTTTTAGTGGTAAATTTTCATCGCGTAATGGTGTGACTGACTTTTCAGCAAGCTTTGTTGCTGAACTCCCCACAGTTAATCCTCTACCAATATGTGTATAGTGTTAGAATTCAATAAAAAGTTTTTTGTAAAAGTTTCTTGACTAACCAAAAACGGCTTGAGAATTAGTCTTGTTCAAAGTTAATAATAAAAAATTGTTGTTGTTACAAAAACAGGAACTGAAAAAATTTAGGGTAACCCTTGCTCTATCTGTTGCAGTTCAGTTTGGTTGAATGTTTCTAGTTCATTCCACAGGTTGTCGGTCTGGTTTAGTATCGTGTTTTCGATGTTGTGTATTCGCTCCATTTGTGGCATGTCGTCTGTGTCTAGTGTTTGTTCAAAGACAGCAATTGTGTAATTCACGACAACACTGCAAGGATTACTGCAGACGTTACAAAAAGTAATGTTGATACTGTTGAATGCATTTCCACCCACTGTTTTACTCAGACACATTTTTTGGTATATTAGTGGGTATTCTAACATCAATGTCATTGTTAACTCAAAACTATTCCAATTTTAGTAATAAACCAAAAAATGAATCCGCCAACCGCGTGTATGTTTACGGTGTACGGTTAATGCGAAACTGTAATATCTGTAACAATCGAAGTAATCAGAAGGCGGCTCTGTTATGGCTGATGAATGTTTCGAATGTTTAGTCATGGACTGGGACATGTTTTATGGATTGGCAAAAAAAGTTGCAGACAAAATAAACAGTTCCGGATACAAACCAGATATAATCGTAGGTTTAGCACGAGGCGGATGGGTTTTAGCTAGGGTTCTTTGTGACTTCATTGGAGTAAAAGACCTTGCTAGCCTAAAAGTTGAGCACTGGGGCGTAACCGCAACACCCGACGGAACCGCCAAACTAAAGCACCTGCTCAACGTGGATTTAACCGAAAAAAGCGTTCTCGTCGTAGACGACATCACAGACACAGGCGACAGCATGCGGGTAACAGTTGAATACCTCAAAACCTTAAACCCGTCACAGATACGAACAGCCACTCTTCAGCACCTTACTAACTCTAAATTCAAGGCAGACTACATCGGAGAAGAACTATCGTGGGTGTGGGTAATATTTCCGTGGAACTTCACAGAAGACATGTGTAATATTATTCCAAAAGTGTGTGCACGGCTGAAAATGGACACTGACGGCGATGTTGATCTTGCCAAAATCAAGAATGAGCTAAGCCAATTCTACAACATAAAAACAGATGAAAAAACAGTAAAAGCTGCTTTACAGGAAATAAAACGCCGAAAAGCCTGTTAAAAAAGGGCAGCTTTGAATTCTGCATTTAGTATTGCGGTTCTATTTTTTACATAAACGCGTCTTTAAGTGCAGAACCACAGTTGCATGTCCTAGTTTTTGGTATTTGTGGAATCGCCTCAAGAATCAGCTTTTTCAGTTTCTCGTTACTTTCTTTGGCTTTTTCAATTACCTCTTTGGTAGACACTGGACTTTCTGCCCACACATCATAATCGGTAACAACAGAAATTGAAACATAACACAGTTCAGCCTCCCGAGCCAACACACATTCAGGGTAAAGCGTCATCCCAACAATATCCGCGTTCCATGTCTGGAAAAGTCTGGACTCTGCGCGGGTGGAAAACCGTGGACCTTCAATACAAACATATGTTCCTTTTTCTTTGGCATCTATTCCGCTTTTTTTTGCGGCGTTTATGAAAAATGTTCTGAGTTGTTCACAGAATGGGTCCGCCGAGGATATGTGGCAGACTTGTCCACCCTCATAGAATGTGTCTAACCGTTTTTTGGTGCGGTCAATAAACTGGTCGGGTATAACAAATGTTCCGGGACCAAAATCTTCGCGTAGACCTCCTACTGCTGCTGAGGCGATTACACGTTTTACGCCTAGCTGTTTTAGTGCCCATATGTTTGCGCGGTAATTGACCATGTGCGGCGGAATTGTGTGGTTTGCGCCATGTCGGGGGATGAATGCAACTTTGACGTTTTTGTAAATTCCAATTAAGACAAGGTCTGAGGTTTCACCAAACGGGGTGAAGACTTTAACCTGTTTTACGTCTTCAAAGCTTTCTTGGTCATAGACGCCTGTTCCGCCTATGATTCCGATTTCTGCGTTTTCTGTATCTGTCATGTGAACACGTTCCAACTGTTTTACTGTATTAACTTCTGCTTCATTTAAAAATAGTTCCAACAACCACGAAATTAGGGCATTACTGTTTTCAGTATCACGCTGCTTATTATGCGACCCAGATACAGTGCACCTAACGACAACCCCACATTAGATGCAATGTTCAGAACAGCCAGATTAAACTGGTTATCGTTCAGCAGGTTGCATGTGTCAAGCGCAAATGAAGACATGCTTGTTAATGAACCGCAAAAACCTACAGCTACAAACAGCGGGTATTTTGTGTCCAAGTTAAACGCTGGTGAAACAACTGAAAACATGCCTAGAATAAAGCTTCCAACAACATTAACAATTAACACGTTAACGCATAGCCCACCTAACACTAGCGTGGAGCAGCCTACTTTGTAACGTAATAACGCGCCAACAACGGCGCCGATTGCCAAAAGAATTAACTCGATTCCCTTCATTGTTTGTAACCCTTATTTCCAGTCGCTTATTGTTCCATTGTAGGCTTTTGGAAAACATGTTTACGCCTAAATAGCTTTCTTGAATTTTTGCAGAGACTCTGCACAGTTGGAAATTGTTGAGGAGATGTTTTTGTTCAAAATAGTGTATTGTTGGTCTATGGAGTCCGTGATGACGACCACATGGTAAACCAGTTCTATATAGTTTCAATAGTGGAACATATATTATTTTAATAAAATATTTAGACAAACGTTTACATATTGAATAAGCAGGTAATAAACATAACAAGAAGATATGGAATATTCAACCCAATGAAAAAATAAACAACAAATTTTTTTGTTAAATATTAAAGAATTATTGGAGGTGAAAAAATGAGTGTAGACTATAACGTGAGATCTCGAGTCAACCCTAAAATTGTCGCGGTAATCGCTATCGCTTTAATTTTGGTGTCTGGATTCGTGGTAGTATTTGTTTCAACAATGTGGGTCAATGTTCCAGTCGGTAGCGCAGTAGTGTTAGTGGATCCAGTGAGCGCAAAAATTAGTGGTCCCGTTTTAGGTCCAACATGGACAACAAAAGCTCCGTGGGTCAGCGCAGTGGAAATCAAAGTTGCAGTAGACACCTTAGGTATGTGGGGGGACGGATATGATTATACCGCAGACTTTTCAACAGTGAAAAGTTTTTCAAAAGACCAGTTAGAAATGGAAATTGACATAATGATGCGGTGGAGGCTTGACCCGTCTAAAATTAAACAGTTGTACGAGAATTTGCCTCAAAAGAATTGGAAAGCCGATATTATTGCCTCTATTGCACGTGAACAAGTACGAATAACAACCAAAGATTTTAACACAATCGAAACAATTGAACGCCGAGATTATGTTGCCCAAACCATACGTGACGCAATCTGGAACAAAATCAGTGCATCGGCACCTCTTGCAGGAGCAATCGTAGACTTTGAGTTTGAACTCCGAAACATAGGATACCCCGCAAGGTACACCTCATCCATTGAAGATAAACTGGTTGCAGAACAACAGAAAATACAAGCAGACTTTGAACGCCAAATAGTAGTCATCAACGCCACCGCAACCGCAGAGAAAATCACGATAGAAGCCGCAGCAAACGCAAATGCAACAATTATCGAGGCAATGGCAACAAAAGAAGCCATAGAACTGGTTCTTGATGCTGCAGGTGCATCAGGTAACGCAACAAGACTTGCAGAACTTTACCTAGTTGTGCAGACACTTCAAAAGATTGCTCCAGACATTGACATGTTGATAATGGCTCCTGACGGAACACCTATACTGTTACCATCACCAACAGGGTAGAATACGTCAGAACAAACCATCCCTTTTTTCTTTTTTGACCCCGCTTTAGTTGCATCCAGTTTTGGTTGACTTGTTCATTAGTTGAGTGGCAAAGGATTTCAGCTTCAAATATGCCTCTTGCGCGGTCTGAGATGTGACTGCAAGTTTTTCGAAGGGACAAACATCTGTTTTGTCTCGGTTTAGTATATTGGAAACTTTAGTTTCAAACTGGTATTCAATATTGTTATTCTTTAGAACCGCAAGCCCGCCGTCACTTATTGTTTGAGCAAAAACAGAAACAACATCAGCGTGCACACAGAGCATTGACGCTGCAACCCCAACGACTTTATCTGCTAGGGACGATGAAACCAGTTCTTGGCCTAGTTCTTCGATGGCTTGCAGAAATCCGCTTATTCCCGCCTTTTTTGTTTCAAAGATGACTTCTGCGTTTTTCACGATTACTAAACTAAGGTCATCTTTTTTCAACTTCAACGCGGCAAGTTCAACATCATGTTTTTCCAATGTTTCCACACAAACTAAAACATGAAGACCTTAGAAAAACTTTTACCAAACGAATCAGTCACTTGTGTTTTTTTCTTGTCTTGGAGCAACATGTTGATTCTTATTTTGTTCGTAGAAAAACTCAAGTGCTAAGTAAACAATTCATTTTTGGGGGAGGTGAATGTTTTGCCAGTTGTGAAAATTATTGAGTTAATCGGTAGTTCACCACTTGGTTGGAGCGAGGCAGCTCAAAACGCCGTAACTGAGGCCGCTAAGACAATTAAGAACATCAAAGCAGTCCACATTAAAAACTGCAACGCTAAAGTTGAAAAAAACAAAATCGTCGAATACAGCGCAGACGTCAAGATTGCGTTCATTGTTGAACGTTAAACCGTAACATGCCAGTTTTCTAAAAGTTGTTGCCCTATCTACATGCTCAATGGCTAAGTTAGCGAAGCAAATCCACTGGATTATGCTAAAAATCTGGCGTTTAGATGTGAAAATATTTCTTTGAGGAACACACATAAATTGTAATACACATTATTTCTTCAAGACCAACACCAGCAGGAGACACAAATCTTGGGTTTCTTTAAAATGTTCAAAAAACCAAAAATTACAATAAGCCTTGATATTCCAAGAGAATCTTTTGCGTTGGGGTCAACATTTAATGGAACAATAAATGTGCTGTCCCAAGAGGAGTTTGACGCAACCGAGGTAAGAGCAGAACTGCGTTGTGTCGAAAGGGTAAGACGCGAACGATGGGTGTACAATCAACAGACTAGACAAAACATCCGCCAAGTTTACTGGGACACGGAAACCCTTCTCTCAGACAATTTAAAGACAACCGGGGAATTACACATAGTGCCCAGTTTCAAGAAGACGTATCCAATCACTGTTCACATTCCTGCAAGTGGACGTGAAACATTTGACGGCATAGACGCCAACGTTACGTGGTCTATTAAAGGAGTGGTCGCAGTTGATGGTCGTCCTGATGCTACAAGTGACACATTAGAAGTTCAGGTAATTCGTGCATCTGTAACGACAGTAAAAGAAGAGGTTAGAATGGTGAAATGTGATTACTGCGGTGCAATGATGCCTGTGACGTCAAGTGCTTGTCCAATTTGTGGTGCACCCAGAAAAAGCTAATTAGTTCAATAGTTACGGTTCACAAGGTGGTAATCTTTGAAACCAGATGTAAGAAAGCCCACAAAAGAAGAGACAGAAACCGCAGAGTCTTGGCCGATTTGGGAAAAAGAGGAGTCCAAGTTTCCTTGGGAGTATACGGAGCAAGAGACCTGCCTGATTTTGGAAGGAGACGCAGTTGTGAAAACAAAAAACGAAGCCATCGAGTTCGGTGCAGGCGATTATGTGATTTTTCCTGAAGGCCTAAAATGCACATGGGAAATAAAGAGCAAAATCAAGAAGCATTACAAGTTTGGGTAATCTGATACCTTTGTTACTGCTGTTTTCTTAGTTGCCGCAAAGTAGCATCAGATTTGTTTCTTGAACATAACTGTGGCAAATGTTTTATGACTTGCTGTGAATATTGTACGTTGGGAATATTGTTATGAGTAAAATTGTTCGTGTCGGTGTTACTTTTCCGCCTGAACTATTAAATGACTTGGATGAACTCATCGGAGAAATGGGTTACGAAAGCCGCTCAAAAGCGATTCAGGATGCTGTTACATCTTTTGTTACTGAGCAACGGTTGCTGCACAAACAGACCGGAAAACGGGCCGGTGTTTTGGTAATGGTTTATGACCATGACGTCAAAGGCTTAGAAGATGACCTCATCGAAGCCCAGCACCATCACCGTAATGTGATTAACTCTGTTTTGCATGTTCACCTAGGCGAAAAGGAGTGCCTAGAAGCAGTTGCAGTGAAAGGGGAAGCTAAAGAAATCAGGGAACTTGCACAGGAGTTGTCAACACGTAAAGGTGTTAAACAACTCAGGTCCACTATAGTCAGCACATAAAACCTGAATGTGACCATTTTTTGGTTTGTTTATTTTCTAAACATAACTCTCTTTAGTGTAAACACTAAAATCAACAGTGACATCAAGGTGTTTCAAACGTGGTTATCAATAACGTGCAGGTAACTGTTCTAATTGAAGACACAAAAAACAGTGCTAAACCTGAACTAGAAGCAAAACACGGTCTTTCCTATCTTGTAACCGCAAAATCGGGCAAAAACAAAGTAACAATAATGATGGACACAGGGCCATCAGCAACTACCCTGTTGCATAACGTGGAACAGTTAGGCGTAAACCTGCAAGATGTGGATGTGGTTGTTCTCAGCCATGGACACTACGACCACACAGGCGGTCTGATAGAGGCCCTGAAACGGATGAAAAAACATGTTCCCGTTGTTGCGCACCCCAAAAGTTTTGACCCAAAATTTGCCATGATGCCCCACATCAGGTCCATAGGTGCACCATGCAAATTGTCAGACATCGAGAACGTTGACGGAAAAACTGTTCTGGTGGCTGGTCCAGTAAAGGTTGCTGATGGAATAACTACTACTGGTGAGGTTCCAAGAAACACGGCGTTTGAGAAAGTTGAGGGTTTCTGGACCGTTGACAACGCGCAACTAGTTAACGACTTGGTGGTTGACGACCAATCGCTTGTATTAAATGTTGAAAACAAAGGGTTAATTGTATTAGCAGGTTGTGCCCATGCGGGCATAATTAACACGATAAAACATGCCCAGACGATAACAAAAACCAGCAAGGTATATGCTGTGTTGGGTGGTTTTCACCTGCTGGATATAGATAAAGAAAAGATTCAGAAAACGGTTGAAGACCTAAAACTGTTTGACCCTGAATTTGTTGGACCCTGCCACTGCACTGGAAAAAAGGCTTCTAAAATGCTTGCAGAGGTTTTCGGTGACCGTTACCGTCTTCTTGTAACTGGTGATGTACTCGAGTTATAGTTTATTTGTGCTGACTATTTTTGGTTGTCTTCAAGGAACTTCTTTATTTTTTCCACGATTTCAGCAAACGCTTTTGCAGCAGGAGACTCAGGGTATTGTATGATGAATGGGGTTCCCATATCTGAGGCTTCACAGACCCGTGGGTCCAGTGGTATTCGTCCTAAAAATGGGACATCGAACTGTTTGGCGATTTTTTCGCCTCCACCTGTTTTGAATATGTTTGTTATTTTGCCGCAGTCTGGGCACACGAACCCGCTCATGTTTTCGATTATGCCAATTATTGGAACATTGAGTTGCCGTGAGAATGTGATTGCTTTTTCTACAACGTTTTGTGAAACCTCTGTGGGGATGGTAACTATTACTACACCATCCATTTCTGGCAAAAGTTTCAGCACACTTAAGGGTTCATCTCCAGTTCCTGGCGGTAAATCTATGAACAGAAAATCCAGTTCACCCCAAACAATGTCTGACAAGAACTGTTGAATTGCCCTCATCTTCAGTGGGCCTCGCCAAACTACTGGGACTTCTGTGCTTTGAAGCAAAAACTGCATAGAAACAACTCGCACACCCAATGGACCAACCGCGGGAAGTGCTCCGATGGGACCAACCTTAAGTTTTTGTCCTTCCATTCTCAGCATTTTTGGAACGCATGGTCCATGAAGGTCGGCGTCTAGTAGTCCAACGCGGTCTTTATGACCTTGCATCGCAAAAGATATTGCTAAATTAACTGCTGTAAGTGTTTTGCCAACTCCGCCTTTGCCGCTGATTACTGCGATTTTATGTGATATTTTCTTCATTCTTTTTGTGAGAATGGTTTCTTCGTCAAAAATGGGTTGTTTTGTTTCTTGTGGTGTTTGCATCGAATCGCCCCAAAAACGGTTGCGTTTACATTTCTGGTTTTGTATCGGCTGTTTATTAACAATTCCTTTTTATTTTATTGGTTTTTGGTTAATTTTTTGGGATAAAAGAACTTAAGGCGCTAAACATATCATCCTGTCTTGAAAGTGGTTGCGCGATGGATGTAAAAGGGTTTGTTGATTTAAGTTTCGTTGATTGGGACGGCAAAGTTTCTTCAGTTGTTTTTCTGCCTTGCTGTAATTTTCGTTGCCCTTTTTGTCATAACGTGAATCTGGTTCTTAACCCCGAAACAATTGAAACAATCCCTTTAGAAGACATACTGGACCAGCTTGAACGCCAAAAAGACTGGATTGATGGTGTCTGCATCACAGGTGGCGAGCCGACTCTTCACAATAGTTTGCCTGAGTTGTTTTTAAAAATAAAGAAACTAGGATTCCAAGTTAAACTGGACACAAACGGAACCAACCCTGAAATGTTGAAGTCACTTATTGACCAAGGGCTTGTGGATTATGTGGCAATGGACATTAAGGCTCCGTTGGCGTTAGATAAGTATTCTAAGGCAACGGGCGTAAACGCAGAAAACCTGTTACACCGCGTCAAAAAGAGCATCAAACTCTTGATGGATTCCAACATAGATTACGAGTTTAGGACAACCGTTGTTCCCACAATCCATAACCAAGAAGACATACAGCAGATATGCCAGAGCATACGTGGTTGCAAAAAATATGTTTTGCAAAAATTTGATGTCACAATCGGAAAAGAAGTAATAGACAAAGACCTGCTGTCCAAGTCTATCAACGAAGAAAAGATGGACAAGTTTCTTGCTGTTGCCCAGAAGTATATTCCAAACGCAAAACGCAGATAAACAAGCCGGTTCATTTATTTTGTTAAATTTAATGTGCTCTCACCAGAGCCTGTACCACGCTACCCCGTGTGAGTCAAATTTTGGGTATCTCGTTATGAGATGACAGATTTGTGGGAATTACGCGTGCAGAGCAGGACTTGCTTTCGGTGAGAGCACAATACTACATTGAAGTTCGTGCAACTAATATTTTGAATACAAAAACGACAATAATCCTTGCCGTTTTTTGTTCAAAGTTTTACATGATTGTTTTTTTCTTCCTACAGAATCTAGTTGGGTGATGAATATGCAGATGTTATGAAGGAGATAAAAAGTGGTAAAAACTCTTTAAATGCTGTTTTGCAAAATTTTTTCCACAAAAAAAGTGGACTTCTAACAGAAATGTGGCTATTTCAGGGGCAGTTTTAGTTTAAATGTTGTGCCTTTTCCTTCTTGGCTTTCAACTTCGATGGTACCTTTGTTTGCTTCGACAAATTTTTTGCAGATAGATAGCCCTAATCCTTGTCCTTGAGCTTTGGTTGTGAAGAATGGGTCAAAGATTTTGGATTTAGTTTTTTCAGGGATGCCTATTCCGGTGTCTGTTACTGTTATTGTTGCTTCTTCGTCTGCTGTGTTCATTTCTAATGTTATGGTTCCCCCGTTGGGCATTGCTTGGCAGGCATTCAAAATCAGGTTCGAAAACACGCGTTTCATCGATGAACTGTCAATCAAGACTTTTGGGGCGCCTTGGTCTATGTTGATGTCTATTTTCACATTTTTAGGAATCGGCAAAGACACCAAAACTTCGTCAATCAGGTTATTTATGCCTGTTTTAGACGGGTTAATGGATATTTGGCGTGAAAAATCTTGGAGGTCTGTAACAATTTTGTCCATGTACAGTACTTGGGACTCGATTTTGTTGAAGATGTTCTCCACCTCATTTTTTTCGATTTGCAGAGGAATCAATTCTAGTTTGGTTTTTCCCAGATACAACGTGTTAATTATTACCTGCAACGGGTTACGAAGGTCATGACCCACCATCGCGGTGGTTCTGCCGATTGCTGATAACCGTTCAGCTTCTAAAAGGCGGGTTCTAACCTGTTTTAGTTCACCTGATGTTTGTTCAATTACACTTTCTAGGTAATCGTGGTACAACTCTTCAATCTCTTTTATCGGAATTTTTGCAGCTAACAACTCCAGCAAAGTTGGATAAACCCTAAGACGTATCGCATGGTCTCGGTTCAATCTGAGAACTTGCTGCAGGCGCGCTAAAGTGGCAACGTTATCCTCAGCCATGTTAGTTAATACATTTGCGTAAACCCAACTCACCAACGGGTTGAAACTTTCAATAATTGAAAACAGCCGCTGGTCTTTTGGAAACTGAAGAATTGTCTTCTTTGTTTCTTCAATTGACACTTCGCCATATTTTGTTGTTTTAATTGTTTTTGTTGTTTGATAAAGTGCAATTTTTTTCTGCAACGCCTGTGAATTGAGTTTATCAGCAACCACCAGCATTAACCGTTTGTAGATTTTTAGGCAAATCTCAACATCTGTTAACCCGTCAAGGCTTTTGTCAGCTTCTAACTGGTGCAGGTATTTGCCGCCAGCGATTCCGTAGATTAAATCTGATTTTTCAAGAAAATCTTTGTTTTCGGTTATTATGGTTTCAAAGCTTTTTCCAAGTTTAGTTTCTGCGGCGTTTAGAACACGCAAATATTTGTCAGTTAATTCGCTGTTTTTTTCTGCCTCTAAAAACTTGAGGTTTTGGTTTATCAACTGGATTAAATCCAAATCATTTGTTCTTTTGAATGTTATTCTGTTTGATTGGATTGACGTTAAGTTTTCTATTTTTGATTTTTTGAGAAATTCCGAGAATTTGAATGATGTTTCTCCTAGGTTTGAGTGGCTTGTGGCGTTGTATAACACTGTTAGAAATGACGAGTACACATGTGAAAAACTGCTACGGTTAGCTGTAAATAGTGGCATTTGAGGTTCTTTTAGTGCTAATGCTGAGCCGATAAAAATGAATGTAAACAGTTGAAGCATCCCCCCGAGTGGTGGAAACATTGGGTTTGTAGCAAGCATATAGTTAGTTACCGTGAACCCAACCGCTTGAAAAAGTGTGAAACTGACTAAAAGAACCAAATATTTTTGTTTCAGTACCGTTGACCTTGCATTTCTGGTTAACATCACAAGAAGCATGATTATTGCTGCGAAATATCCAAAATAGATGAATGTCCCAACTTCAAGTGCAACACCTGAAAATGCTAGTGTATAGTTCCATCCAAATTCTGTCCACATAAATTGTATATCAATGAAAATGAATGTTAGTAACCTAATTATTGCGGGAATAAAAACCA
>JBAZEV010000045.1:0-15977 GCA_041653695.1 Bathyarchaeia archaeon | reverse complement strand
TACGTCTACGAGGTAAGAGAAGCCTTCGGACGAAACTTCGCGTGGGAGTACCCGGAAACATTAAACAAAATAGACATGATAATATCCATGCCCGAAACAGGCAACGACGCCGCATACGGGTTCCACGAGTTAACAGGCATACGGTGGGAACGCTCCACCAGACGCCACCGATACGTTGCGGAGCGGGCGTTTATTTTGTTGGCTGGCGAACGCTACAATACAATCGACCGCAAAATCAACATTGTAGACCACAAGCTTACAGGCAAAAACGTTGCAGTAGTCGATGACAGCATAGTACGAGGCGACACAACCCGCGTTGTGGTAAATAAGCTACGTAAGATGGGCGCAAACAAGGTGTATTTGTTTATCACTTTTCCACGAATCATTGGACCATGCTTCTACGGCGTGGACATGGCAACATACAAGGAGCTTATTGGGTCGCAGCATGACGCAGAGGAAATCGCTGAAATCGTAGGCGCAGACGCAGTAAACTACCAATCAGTCGAAGGCTTGGTTCAGGCAACGGGGCTGGAGAAAAACCAGTTATGCCTCGGGTGTATCACAGGTAAGTACCCAACACCGATGGCGCAGAAACTGGCGGATGAGATGAAGGAAAGATTCTCAAAAGGGTACAACGAAAAAGGTAGAATATACGAAGACTCAGTCTAACCATTTGCATTGCCCAAACGTTAGGTGAAAAAGATGGAAAAAGTAGGAATCTTGGTCGTTTCTTACGGCTCACGAGCAGCCGCAATCATAGACGCGTTTTTACGCAGCGAAGAATATGCCCCAAAAATCTTTGTTGCCGACAAACAAAAAAACCCCTTCAACGTCAAAGTTGCAGAAAAACACACAGTAATCCCAGACCTAGACATCAAAGAAATCGCCAAGTTTGCCAAAAAATATGCTGACCAAATCGATTTTGGCATAATTGGACCAGAAAAACCGATTATCGCAGGCGTTCGCGACCTTGTGGAAAAAGAAACAAACATTCCCATAATTTGTCCAACCAAAAAATATGCTCTTGAAGTAAGCAAGATTGCACAAAGGGAACTGTTCCAGAAGGTTGCACCTGAAGTAAATCCAAGGTTCAAGGTTTTTGACAAAAAAGACTACAAAAGCACTGTTGATGTCAAAAAAAGTGTTTACAACTGGTTAGATGAGCTAAACAATCAGGTGGCAGTAAAACCTGACACGGCAACCGCGGGAAAAGGTGTGGGTGTTTGGGGGGACCACTTTAACAGCCGCGACGAAGTGTTTGAGCATTTCATGTCTAATTATGAGCATGGACCAGTTATTATCGAAGAAAAGGTGGAAGGCGAGGAATCCAGTTTTCAAGCGTTTTGTGACGGAAAACGGTTAGCAGTTTTCCCCGAAACGCGGGACTATAAACGTGCGTTTGACGACGATAAAGGTCCTAACACAGGTGGCATGGGCGCATACAAAGACAACAAAGACATTCTACCGTTCATGACCGCAGATGATAAAGAAAAAGAAGTAGAACTGGTTAACAGGGTTTTCTCGGAACTGAAAGGAAAAGGCAGCAACCCTGAACTGCGTGGAATCCCGTTTTATGCTGCGTTTATGCATACAAGCAAGGGACCCAAGATTTTGGAGGTAAACAGCCGACCCGGCGACCCCGAGATAATGACGTTGTTGCCTGTTTTGAAGGACGATTTTGTTGAAGTCTGCTACAACATGATAGACGGCAACTTGCATAAGGTGAATTTTGCGAAGAAGGCGACTGTTATCACGTATAAGGTTCCCTCAAGCTATGGTGGTTACGCGACGGTTTACCCAGATAAAGTAAACAAAGACGAAGTTGACAAAGCTGTAGACCTAAGTGCAGCCTACGAGCTAGTTAAGAATCAACCCAACAGGGTTCGGGTGTATCCGGGTTCCATGGAACTACGGGATAACCAAGTTTTTGCTTTGGGTTCACGCGCTGTTGGCGTTGTGGGAATCGGGGACACCATCCAAGAGGCAAGAGAAGCCTCCCTTGAAGGCATCGGCGCAGTTAAAGGCGGTGCACTGTGGAACCGAAACGATATAGCCACAAAGGTGCATATTCAAAAAAGTGTAGACCACATGAAAACGTTAAGGAGTTGACTTGGCAAAAGTGTCCCAGAGGAATCAGCAACGTGTTTTTGTTACCGACTGTGAAGGACCAATCTCAAAAAATGACAACGCATACGAGTTAGCCGCCGCCATTATCCCAGACGGCGACCACGTTTTTAGTTTGATAAGCAAATATGACGACATTTTGGCGGATATAATCAAGAAACCTGACTACAAGGCGGGGGATACGCTTCGGCTTATTTTGCCGTTCTTGAAGGCTTACGGCGCAACAAACAAGAGTATAGTGGAGTTTTCCGCAGACAACGTGTTGCTTGTTCCAGGCGCAAAAGACACCCTAACTTTTGTGCAAAGTAATGTGCCCTCGTTTATTGTAAGCACCAGTTACGAGCAGTATATTGCCTCGTTGTGTGAGTTGACTGGTTTTTCGTTTGACAACACATATTGTACATTGTTGGACTTGGACAAGTACTACGTAACTCCCGAGGAAGCAACGTGGATACGGCAGTTAGCCGCAGAGATTGCAGCCATGCCAATGATTGAAATCGCCGACGATATAGAAACAGTTAACGATTTTTCGCCCAGAGACCAAGGAACGATAATGTTGTTGGATGACATTTTCTGGAACCAGTTTTCCACGATGGAAGCAGGCAAAATGTTGGAAGAGGTTAACCCTGTTGGTGGAACACAAAAGGCAAGGGCTGTTTTGGATATCATTAAGCGGTTGCGTTGTGGACTTGACCACATAATGTACGTTGGCGACAGCATCACAGATGCACAGGCGCTCAAGCTTGTGCGGGACAATGGGGGTTTGGCGGTTTCGTTTAACGGTAACGATTATGCTGTCAAGTCGGCTGATGTTGCGGTTTTGTCGGGTAACACGGTGGTTACGTCTGTTCTTGCAGATGCATTCTTCAGAAACGGCAAAGAAGAGGCATTGAATCTGGTTAAAAACTGGAACAAGGCGGGTCTGAAGAAATACTGCAAAAACTCAGAGTTACGCAACCAGATGCTTTCAGTGTTTCCTGAAGTTTTCCCAGTGGTTGACATTGTGCAATCGGATACGGTGAAGCGGTTGATTAATGAAAGTAACATTTTCCGCAAAACAGTAAGAGGAGAAGCTATAGGACAGTTAGGATAATCAAAGTTTGTGGGGATTTGATATTTTGAAACCTGAAATTGAAGATACATACGCAGAAGCTTTTGACGGATTATACGCCCGAGTGATTGTTACAGCGGACCACCGTGAAGTATTGATTCGCGCCGCCGAGGACGCAACAGCAACACCATCCATAGTAATCGGCAGGGTAGAAGGTGGAATAGAACGTTATTTGGGGTCAGCGGATACACCTGATGGACGTTTAGGTGCAATACTGCAGTTCTGGGGCGAAATAAAAGAAGGCAAAACCTTAGAAGAAAACGTGATAAAGTTTGAGGCAGAACTTTCGTTCAGGATACGACAAGACATTCTGGTTAAACCGTTCACTGCACTGTACAACGCTTTAGACAAACCAGAAGGAAAACTGGACATGATGGAACGTGTCGGACACTGCGGAGACGGCTACGAACAAGTAGAACGCCGCTCTGGACGAAACGTGATTGTTGTACCGTTGATGGTCTCAGATTTCTTGATAGAACGCGAAATAGGCTACGCACGGGGAATCATGGGCGCAAACTTTTGGTATCTGTGTCACACAAAACAGGCAGTAATCGAAGCAGGCAACAGGGCTTTGGAAGCCATACACACGGTTCCGGGGATTGTTACACCGTTTGACATCTGTTCGGCGGGCTCTAAACCTGAAACAAACTATCCGCTGATTGGACCCACAACAAACCATCCGTACTGCCCCACGTTACGGAAAAGGTTGGGAACAGCGTCCATGGTTGACACAAACGTAAACTATATCCCAGAAATAGTAATCAACGGCACATCCCTTGAAGCAATGAAAACTGCAATGAAGGCAGGTATCGAAGCTGCAATGAGCGTTTCTGGTGTAGTAAGGATTTCAGCGGGCAACTACGAAGGAAAACTGGGAAAACACAAAATCTTTTTGCGGGAGCTATTTTGATGAAGTTTGATGTTGTTGGCTTTGGCGCCCTCAACTTGGATAAACTCTTCAAAGTGAACACCATCGCAAAAGAAGAGGAAGAAGGCTTCGTCACAGACGTTATCGAGTCTGCGGGGGGTTCGGCAGCTAACACCACGGTGGGCGTTGCCAGACTGGAACTCAAAACAGGTTATATCGGCAAGGTTGCCGCAGACCGCGAAGGGCAGGTTCTTTTGAACGCGTTTAGAACAGAGGGCGTAGACGTCAATGGTATCACAGTTTCAAAGAAGGGAAGAAGCGGCACCGTGATGGGGTTTGTTGACCCAAACGGTGACCGAGCATTATACGTTGACCCCGGAGTCAACGACCAAATAGAATTGGCAGACATCAACTTGGATTATGTTTCGGATACCAAGTTTTTGCATCTGACATCGTTTGTTGGAGAAAAAACTTTCCAGACTCAAAAAGAGTTGCTCAAACAGTTTTCAGGCGTTAAAATCAGTTTTGACCCCGGCGCACTGTACGTGAACAAGGGGTTAGATGCATTAAAGGAGATTATTCAGAAAAGCTGGGTGATGTTTCCGAACGCGTTGGAACTTAAAACGCTTACAGGCAAGGACTACAAGGAAGGCGCAAAAAAGCTGATTAATTTGGGTGTACAGGTAGTCGCCGTTAAGTTGGGCAAACAGGGCTGCTATGTAACTGATGGAAAAGAAAGCCACACAATCGAGGCTTACACGGTAGATGCAGTTGATACAACCGGTGCAGGCGACGCGTACTGTGCAGGGTTTCTTTATGGTTTGATTAAACGAAAAGACCTGCATACATGCGGCAAACTGGGAAACTTTGTTGCGTCCCGTTGTGTATTAAAGATGGGTGCCCGAACAGGACTGCCACATCTTGGCGACCTGAAACATATTTAGAACCGTTTTTTCAGGTATTCAATCATCGACTCGAATACCAGTTTTCCGTCCCCATACAGGGGCAGGTTTGTTGTTTTTGTCCAATCAGGCAACTGCCAACCATAAAACGCCCGCTCAGGGTGCGGCATCAAACCAAACACGGTTCCAGTTGGGTCACAGATTCCTGCAAGGTCATGAAACGCGCCGTTCGGGTTGTCGGGGAACTCGCCTTCGGGGTATTTGCCGTCCGCTGTGCTGTATCGGAAGACCAGTTGGTCGTTGTCGTAAAGTTTTTGGAGCAACCTGTTTTCGTTCTCTTTTGCGAACAAGAACCTGCCTTCACCGTGGGCAACAGGTATGTGTATGACCTTGCCTTTGGGGATGTTTTGTGTGAATATGCAGTTTCCTTTGTTTTCCTGCTTAACATACACCCATTTGCATCGGTAACCAATCGGAATATTGGTCGCCAATGTTGCTTCGGGAACTTCGCTGATGCCATCAAACGCTGGCAGTAGGCCTGCTTCTACGAGTACCTGAAAACCGTTGCAGATTCCAAGGATGGGGCGTCCTTCGTCTACGAACTGTTTGAGTTCACTGCGCAGTTTAGCCAACGTCCCAGTAGCCCAAATCGCGCCAGCGCGGACGTAGTCCCCATACGAGAAACCGCCCGGAAAAACCAACGCGTTGTAGTCCAGCAGGTTACTGGTTTTGCACATCTGGTTAAGGTGAACTACATCGGCTTTTGCGCCAAACTCCTCAAACGCGTGTTTGGTTTCAGCGTCGCAGTTTGTTCCCCCAACCCTTAATACACATACTCGGATGTCACCTGTTTTCATGCAATTCAACCTCTCAGGGTGGTTTTCCACTGTTTTCGTAACTCTGCTACTTTGGCTACGATAACAGGTTTACCGCCCAAACCGCTTACAACAAACTCAGGCGACTCTGTTACCTTGCCGATTGCTGCGCAGGGTACATCTTTCATTATTGTTTCAAACATGTTTCTTTGGTTTTCTGGAACTTCCACCAAGAACCTGCTGTTCGACTCAGAAAACAGGATATAATCATCCCGTGTCAGGTCATCGGTTCTTGGAACTTTGGCTAAATCCAGTTCCAAGCCGTAATCGCTGCTAAACGCCATCTCCGCTGCGGCAACTGCTAAACCGCCTTCAGAAAGGTCATGGCAACTCCGTATTACGCCAACGTCGATAGCTTTTGTGACGGCATCAAACGTTTTTTTGGCTTGCTCCATCCTGACCTGTGGAACACTGTTGCCCAAGTAGCCTTTAAGTTGGTAATAACTTGACCCGCCTAGTTCATTGTATGTTTTGCCAACCAAGTAAACAGTGCTTCTTGGCTGTTTCAGGTCCATCGAAACTGCTTTACGTATGTCCGGAATGATTCCAATCGCTGTAATCAGCAATGTTGGTGTAACTGGTCCCATGGGGGACTCGTTGTATAGGCTGTCTTTTCCTGAGATAAACGGCGTCTGGAAACCCTTCGCATAATCGTAACAGGCTTCACATGACCTAACTAATCCGCCCAGTCGGTCTGGTTTTTGAGGGTTACCCCAAGTGAAGTTGTCCAACAACGCGATTCGCCGTCCGCCAACCGCAACGTTGTTTCGCAGTGCCTCGTCGATGCTGGAGGCTGCCATCCAGTATGGGTCAATTTTTCCGTAGTTGGTATTCAAACCGCACGAAATAACAACGCCTTTCCATGAATCAGGCAACGGCTTCAACACGGCGGCGTCGTTTGGTCCACCAAACTTGTTCTGAAGCGGCTTTAGCACGGTACCGCCTTTTACTTCGTGGTCGTAGGTTCGGATTACCGATTCTTTGCTTGCGATATTCGGCAACATGAGTAAACCTGCCAGTTGCTTGGTTAGGTTTGTTGGCTGCACAAAAACGGGTTCCTCAACCGTTGAGGGCTTCCATTCTGCGGTGCCTTCAAATTTTGGTGGCTCAAAAACAAAGTCTAAATCCATTTCGGCGACCTTGTGTCCGTTGTATGTAACGGTTAGTATGCCGTCGTCTGTGAATGTGCCGATTTGGGTTGCTTGGACGTTTTCGCATTCAAAGATTTCTAACGCTTTAGCCAAGTTTTTCATGGGAACAGAAAGCAGCATCCGTTCCTGTGACTCGGATACATAGATTTCCCATGGCGCCAAGCCCTGATATTTCAGGGGTATTTTTTCTAGGTAAACGTTAATTCCGCAGCTTGACCGCTCCGCCATTTCCCCAGTTCCACACGAGATTCCGCCTCCACCGATGTCGGTTATCGCTGAGGCTAAGCTGGCGTCTCTTAAGGTGATTAAGGCACGTTTGACGCGTTCTTCTTCTATGGGGTTCGCGATTTGCACTGCGGGTCTGGAGATTTCCTCGGATTCTTTGGTTAACTCTGCCGAGGCAAAGGTTACGCCGTGTATTCCATCCCGTCCAGTTTCTCCACCAACCAAAAGGCAGGCGTCGCCAGGTTTGGTGTTGTTCACAAATTTGTCTGTTGGAACCAGTCCGACGCAGCCGCAGTATACGACTACGTTGCCGACGTAGCTTTCGTCAAAGTTTATGGCACCGTTCACGGTGGGGATGCCCATGTTGTTTCCGTAGCTGCCTACGCCTGAGACTACTCCGCGGTAAACATATTTTGGGTGTTTAGTTCCAGCGGGCAGTTTACTGTAATCGTAATCAAGCGGACCAAAACACAGCACATCCGTGCAAGCGATTGGGTCAGCCCAAACTGCGAGTATGTCACGTATTACTCCACCGACTCCGGTTGCTGCGCCTCCAAAGGGTTCGATTGCTGAGGGGTGGTTGTGTGTTTCGACTTTTGCTGCGATGGCATAATTTTTGTCAAACTTTACTATACCCGCGTTGTCTTCAAAAACTGAGATGCACCAGTCGGGGTTCATTTCCTTGGTTGGTTTGACAATATACGTTTTGAATAGGCTGCTGACGGTTCCGTTGCATGTTTTGATGTTGCCTTTGAATGTTTTGTGGTAACAGTGCTCAGACCATGTTTGTCCGATGGTTTGGAGTTCTACGTCTGTGGGGTTTCGGTTTTTTTGTTTGAAATATTTTTGAACCTGCCGCATTTCGTTGAGGTTTAATGCGATTCCCATTTTTTCGCTGATTTTGGTTAGTTCTTGATCGTTGGCATTTGTTAGGTCTACTGTTAAGAGTTCGAAGGGCACGTCTTGTTTGACGTAGCGGCTCATTTTTGTTCCTCTATGGTGTAGGTGTAGTTGTCTTTTGTTGGGTTCGCAAGAAGTTTTCTGCACATTTCTTCGACGGCTTGGGTTGCCTGTTGTTTGTTTTGGGCTTCAAAAACTACTGTGTAGACTTTGCTGACGTTTACTTTTTTTGCCAAAAATTTCAGTTCTTTGAGGGACTGAGCTGTCATTTCTCCTTCGGGGTCGGAGTGTCCCGGTTTGAGGCTGACTTCGATTTTTGCGCGATACATTATGATTTTTATTGAAAACCTTAAAATTTAAAGTTTTTCGAAACAGAAATTTAAATAAACAGTTAAACCCGTTTTGGCGTTTTTTGGTGAGGTAGAAGGAGGAAAGTGTTGGAAGGAAATTGATGTCCCACATGCCGTCGCCGAACATGTACACTTTCCTTAAATCCATGATGTGGCGCTCCTCCACACAGGATGGATTAACCATCCATATTTATAACTTTTTTCATAACCCGAGCAAAAACAAACAAAACAAACATCAAAACTACTTCAAAACAAGCCGCTTACCCATAAACTCCGCAACAATCCTACCCGAGTCAGTAACAGTTCCAATCGGCTCAGCCTCAACACCATGTTTTTGAATAACACCAATTGCATCATCCACGTCTGCCTTATCCACAATGACACCAAAACCCCAACCCATGTTGAAGGTTTTAAGCATCTCCTCGTCGGTGATTTCTCCGCCGACCTCTGGTGCAGTTTTTTGGATTGAATCAAAAACAGGCTGCGGCTTAAAGTTATCAAACACAAACCCGATGCCCTTCGAGAACTTCATGAACCTGTCAAACTTCACATAGGCGTCGCCCGTGATGTGGATTGCCCCTTTAACGTTAACCGCCTTGGTCGTTGCAAGAAACGGTTTAACGTAGATTTTTGTTGGCTCCAACGCCGTGTGTACGATTCCTTGGTCAAAACCGTCAGGAACTTCAAAGGGGTCGTATTTGCCTCCCCACTGCTTGAATAAGACCTTGCGCACCAACGAGATGCCGTTGCTGTGCACACCTGAGCTACGGTAACCGATAACGATGTCGCCTGCTTTGATTTGTGTGCCCGTGATTATGTCTTCTTCTTTTACGTCGCCCACGCTTGCGACTATTAGGTCAAAGCCCTTTCCTTCCATTAACCCTTTAATGATGGATGCAACGTCCCCGATTTCGCCTCCGGGTACAGGGCAGTCTGATTCCTGCGCACCTTTTATTATGCCTTTAAGCCACTCGCGAACCAGAACGGGGTCTGATATGTGTGCGTGAAAGTTGTCAACCAACGCCAGTGGAGTTGCACCAGAACGAATAACATCGTTTACTGCCATCGCCACGCCGTCCACGCCGATGGTATCGTATTTGTCTGCAAGCTGCGCCAACAAAACTTTGGTGCCTACGCCTTCGATGACTAGGTCGAGGTAGTTTTCGCCTGCTTTGAAGATGTTTCCGTATGGCAGCTTTACGACTTTTCCGTATCTACCCAAAGTGTATGTAGTCTCCAGCATAGAAAGAGCCTTTTTAGATTCAGCCCTTGTTTCACGGTCAACACCAGAATCAGAGTAAGTGAGCTTCTTAGGCATAACAAATACCACAACAGACCAATACACCACTGTTTTCTTATAAGTTACGCTACTACAACACAAGAACATAACAAATTAAGATGCAGCAAATCTTCAAATTAGGTAATCATGTATTTTCTGTAGATAACAACAACTAATAACGTAATTAAAACTAAAAATAAACAGCATAAAGGAAAGTCTTTTGTTTCAATCAGCATACTTTTTGTGATAGGGGCAAGTGATGAGTCAACCTAGACAAATCATAGTTTTTGGAATAAGTGACATAAAACCAATCAAACTTGATAATGGAGAAATGTTTTTTGAAGACATAGATTCCAGCCATCATTTGGCAGATTATGATATCTGCATATATATTGCTGGTACATTCAGGCATTGTTATGAAAAAAATCAATTTTTTCAACAAGTTCTTAAAATAACGCCAGCAGAAGCAATTCGTAGAGAAAAAGAAATTTGTTCAGCATTAGAAAAAGGAAAAACGGTATGCATCATTGGGTCTCATGCTGAGGACTATGTGGTCCAAGGTCTCTTTAAATCAAACAACATTAATTTTTATTACACCAATAATAATGAAATACTTCGAAATCTTAAAATTAAAAAATCTCAATTCAAGTCATTTCTTGATGATGTTGGAGCGACTGAGATGTGTTTTTACGAAGAGCACGTTGATGATGCCATATGCTATTTCAACACAACAGTTGTAGGTTTTTCAAAACATATCGGTAAAGGTCTTTTGCTGTTTCTCCCATTCATTTTGGGGTCAAACGAAATTAGTTATCTTAAAGAAAAAATCGAAAAACTTGTTGGAGGGTTAATTTCTTATTCAGCAAAACTGGTTAAAGAAACCCCCGAATACATCCAGCAATTCCAGTTTACTAAAGAAAAAGGCATAAGAAAAGAAATAGATAGAATTACAAAAGAGCAAATATACCCATTAGAGGAAAGGCTAGAGTTTTATAACGAAATCAAGTCCGTGCTTTGGCTCGGAGACAATTATTTGGTGACCGCAACGGATAACTTGCTAAAAAAATGGGTTTCCAAACAGATATCGATGAGATTTATGAAGAAGACATTTGGATTATGGAAAACCATGAAAAAAAGATAATTATCGAAATAAAGGGATTGAACAAAAATTTGACACGACAAGATATCTCAAAACTTGATGAACACAAGGAAGCTAGAAAAGTCCCGTACATGACTGGGTTTCTAATTGCAAATACTTTTATGACTGCGGATTCGTTAGAAAGAAAGGATCAAGCATTCCCATCTAATGTCATTGAAAAAGCAATCAATACAAATGTTGTGATTACAAGAACTATTGACTTGTGTAGGATTTTTAATCACCTTGAGTTAAATGAATCCCCTTCAAAAATCATTCTGGAAAAAATTCAGGGAAAAAAGGGTTGGTTAACATTCAAGAATGGAAAAATTGAAGTTATCTGTTAAAAACTAGTTTTCTTATACTGCTAGTCTGTTGACGTTTTTCTTTTGTGTTATTTTTGTTACTTCTTCTGCGCCGTCGTGGACTTCTTTTGCCATCTTCTCTTTTAGGCACTCTAAACATTTTTTGAGTTCAGGATTTGAAATTGCAAAGATTCGTACCGCAACCAGTGCCGCGTTTTCAGGTTTAACAACAAACGCAACGGGTATGCCTTTTGGCATCGCGGTACAGGAGAAAATTTTCTCGCTGCCCAGTTCCTCCGAGTCAGGCGGACAAGCAATAACGGGATTAAGTGTGCTACCCGCAACCACACCTGAAAGGGCGTCGGATAGTCCTGCAACGGTAATGTAAACGATGTTGTCGCCGCTTGCGTCAAAGGTTTTGATGTCGCTGAGCAGTTTTTCTGGTGTGCGGTGTGCTGATGCTACGTCGTAGACGCAGTTTACGGCTAGTTTCTCTTTTTTGAGGTACTCCTTTACCTTAATAGCAAACTGAAGGTCCCGCGGGGAACCCATAAGGACAACAATTTTCTCTTTTGGCATATATTCACTATACCATTATTATGATTTAAACCTACTTTTTTATTCCCAACCCTTGCGGATGGTTTCACTTTTCTTGGTTGCTGCCTCTACAGCGCGCATAAACGCTTGCCGAATATCGCTGCCTTCGATTTCGCTGATAGCCTCGATAGTGGTACCGCCCGGAGTTGTTACGCTGTCACGTATCTGGGCAGGACTTTGACCCGTTTCCAGCACCAGTTTCGCGGTACCCAAAACAGCCTGAGCCGCAGCCGTCAACGCCAAGTCGCGGGGCAAACCAACCTTCAAACCAGCATACTCCAACGCCTCAATGATAATGGAAAGGTAACCTGGACCGCTTCCGCTAACCGCTGTTATTGCGTCCATGTATTTTTCGTCGATTTCCACGGCTTTGCCCATGAACCCAAGAAGCGTTTTCAGTTTCTGTTTATCAGCATCTGTTACGTCGGGGTCGCAGCAAAAGGCGGTGAACGATTCCTGCACCTTGATTGCAACGTTTGGCATTACGCGGACAAAATGGGCTTTTGGTGCTTCACGTTTACAAAAGCCTACTGTTACAGCCGCAGCAACTGAAACCACCAGTTTGCCTTCAAGCTCGTTTTTAACCTCGGCAAGGACAGGTTTTAGCACGTTTGGTTTTACACACAAGAATATGATGTCCGCGGCTTTGGCGGCTTTTTTGTTGTCCGATGTAACGGTTACGCCCTGTTTTTCCAAGCCTTTAATTTTGTCTACGGCTAGTTCGGCGGCGGATATTTTGCCTTCGTAACAGTTTTTGAGCAGGCCGTCTACAACTGCTCCGCCTATTACGCCCATACCAATTACGGCTATGCTGTCTTTCATCAACGTCACAACCAGTTTATGTGGTAATTCTTCCAAAGCAACTGACTAATAAATTCTTCTTGAGCAACGTTTACCAAAAACTGTGAATTTGTTCCAGTTCAGATATGTTACCAACCCCGTAATACGGCTTTATCTAAACAAAAAACGTCTCTGAAGTTCAGGAAACCATAGGCTATACAAGGCTTGTGCAATTCCAGCAAAAAATCACAGAGGAGAATATGTTGAACTACTTCGGCGAAGACGAAGAGTTAATCGGCGACAAGAAATGGAACTGGAAGGACTTCAAAACCACGGAAGGTTTCCCAGTTTCAGACAACCTGTTAGACTGGGTAGTGGGACAAAAACGTGCCCTAAAGGAGTGTTACCTTTGCCTAGAAGAATGGGTACATAAACTCAAGAACCTTAAAGAAGAAAACTGGTACGAAGCCTGGAAAGACCCAAACAAAGAAAAACCCCAAATCACCAAAACTGCTCCTCCAGGACCTTACCTACTTTTGTTAGGAGACCCCGGCACAGGCAAATCGTTGATAGGACGCGCACTTTCGGTTCATTTAACGGAACGATACAAAAAAGAGGAAATAAAACTCCAAGACGTAATCGCGTGGCAAAACGAGATAATCCCCAGTGAACCAAAAATTTCGTGCCACCAAGCAGGTGAAGGCAAAAGGATTCTGTTGAAACAGAAACTCAAAGAGGCAAAAAAACAGTTCCTGCAGCAGCTTGGAGTAAAAGTTGTAATCTATTTGATGATAGTTGTTGCGTCCATTTTCATGTTTGCGGGTTTCTATTACCTGTGGCAAGAAAAAATGGTGTGGGACGCAAACGCGATGACCGGTTTTGGGGAACCACTGCAGGTGGTTAACAACGGGGACTTTAACAAGTATATGATAGACAAGTTCATTTCGATTGGAACAATAACGTTTCTGCCCGCTGGAATGATGATGATGTTCCTTATCCTAGTAAACGTGCTAGGACGTTTCGGCGTACTTGGCGCAGCCAAAGGAATCGGCGGAGCAAAAGCAACAAATGTTCCAAAATTCATTGTGGACAACTCTAAACGGGTTGCACCATTCATAGACGCAACCGGGCACGGCTCAGCGCAGCTGTTCGGAAGCATAGCATGGGACCCACTGCAAACAGGTGGGCTGGGTACCCCTGAACATCAAAGGGTAACCGCAGGAGACGTCCACCGAGCACACCAAGGCATACTATACATTGACGAAATCAAGAACATGTCACCAGACGAAGCCATCACACTGCTAACCGTTCTGGAAGACGGACAACTACCAATTACGATGCGAAGCCGAGGCGATTCAAGCGGAACCGCAGCAATGGCTGTTGCCACAGAGCCAGTACCATGCATGTGTTTCTTGGTTGGTGCAGGAAACTTTGACAGCATCGGGCAAGTTCACCCCGCGTTGATGGACAGGATATACGGTTACGGCAAAGTTGTAAGAATGAACAACGACATGGAAAACATTGTTGAAAACCGCCGAAAATATGTCCAGTTCATTGCGCAGGAAGTTTCACGGTTCAGGTTACCGCCATTCAGCAGGGAAGCCTGTGAAGAAATCGTTAACGAGGGACGTCGAAGAAGCAACAAGAAAGACGCGTTAACCACAAAGTTTCGGCCAATGATTTCGATAGTAAAAACTGCGGCTACACTGGCAACAAACGAGGGACTTCAGCAGGTAGAAAAACGGCACGTCAAAGAAGCCATCGAGAACCACTGTAAAACAATCCAGAAACAGATACTTGAACACCAGATGAGTGAACGCGGAACACTGCTTGAGATTAACCCGCAGGGAGCTAAACTTGGGCAGATTTACGGTGTTGCCGTAGTAAAAGACCCTTACAGTGGAGAAATGACCGGAAACGTTCTCACGGTTAAAGGGTTCTTGGAGAAACGGGACATGAAACGCCACAAAAACTTGCAGGGATACTACAAGGTAACAGGCATCGCCAAAGAAGGCCAAGAACAATTCATCGCGGACAGCGTCGCAAAAGTCCGAAGCGTTATACTGCAAAAGTATGGCGTGGACATCGCACAGGAATACTTCACACACCTTGACTTTGCTCAGGCATACAGCGTGGATGGACCAAGCGCAGGAGTAACCATGACGATACTGCTGTGCTCACTGATAGAAGGCAAACCCATCCGACAAGACATAGCGGTAACAGGCGAAATCAACGTCAGCGTAGACGACGTAATCCCAGTAACAGCAGTAGGTGGACTGCACGAAAAAATCAAATCAGCAGAGATGTGGGGCTTTAAGAAAGTAATAGTGCCCGCCAAAAACTACAAACATTCAATCGACCCCAACGACTACGACATCGAAGTAATCAGCGGCGAAACCTTGGAAGACTACCTCAAAGAATGCCTGATAGACCCAGAAAAACCAAACAAAACAAAATAGGTCAAGTTAACCTTGAAACATCTGCGGTAACCACGCAGATACATCCCAACATATTTTTTCAATGTTTCTTCTTTTTCACACACTTAGATATAACGACTGGGTGATGACCACACAGTTGTTTTTGGGGTTTTTGTTTAGCGAAAATGTCATAAATTAGATGTATATACAGTAAACATGGGTTTTAGTAAGTGCTAAACGAACAGGAATTACGCAAAGTAGCCGCAATATTTAGTGCCTTAGGCAGTCCAACACGACTGAAAATAGTTGAACTTGTAAACGAAACATCCCGTCCGCTGCACATCAAGGCGGTTGCTTTGGCATTAAAGAAGGATTACGCCACGGTTTATCGGCACATCGGTGTTTTGGAGCAAAGCGGTTTAATTGAGGTCTACGATGTTGGGCGTTCGCGGGTTATTTCGCTGAAACAGGCAGGACCAGTTAAAGAGCTTGTTCAAACAGTGAAACAGTTTCCTTAACACATAAACATGAGTTAACAAAACAAACATCTTATTTTGCAAAAAACATAAATATAATTTAACTTATATCACCTTCTATCTGGAAGGTGAAAAACCGTTTGCAACAACTAGACACCAGAAAACTTGCCCTAGCCAGCATCCTAGGAGCCCTATCCGCAATCTTTGAAATAATACCCGGACCCCCATTTGACATACCCTTCCCATTATACAACCGCGTCTCATGGGACCTAACCGGAATGCCCATGATGGTCAGCCTATTATTCACTGGACCAATCGGCGCAGTTTACACGTGCATGATTGGTTGCTCATTCATTTTCCTGCGAGGAAACCTGTACGGCGGAATATTCAAAATCATAGCTGAACTCGCAACAATACTGGCGTTTGCTGCAATGCGCAAAGGTTTTGTTTCAAAATCGGTTGCGGCAGTAACGTCCAGAATC
>JBAZEV010000044.1:9207-16527 GCA_041653695.1 Bathyarchaeia archaeon | reverse complement strand
GTACCCTTCTTAGTGGTGGGTCATGGACTGTAACTGTGGATGACGCTGTTTGGAGTTACGAAACACAAGAAAACGCGACACACAGCAGTATTTACTTTGAATGCAACAACTCAAACACGTTTCATGTAGCAGTCAACAGAACAGGTGTCATACCTGAATTCGGCTTTTTTGCTGTTATTCCATTGTTTATGTTGTGTGTGTTACTTGTTGTAGTTTTTAGAAGAAAACATAGCCTGTAACTTCAGTTTATCTTTCAGTTCGTTGGAACTGCGTCAAGTTTTAGCACTTTGTTGTGTGATTCTGTTTCAACAAACTGTTCACTTTCTGGGCTGCCAATTGGAACAACTAACGTAAACTTGGTTCCTTCACCCTTTTTGCTGTCAACCACTATTTTGCCGTTATGTGCTTCTGCAATTCGTTTGCTTATCGCAAGCCCTAAGCCCATGCCTTTTGCTTTTGTAGTAAAAAATGGGGTCATTATTTTTTTGGCGCAATCTTTTGTCATGCCCATACCTGTATCAGCAAAAGTGAATTCTATGTTATCCCCCATTTTTTTGCTTGATATCGTAAGTGTTCCACCTTGTGGCATTGCATCAATAGCGTTTACGGAGATGTTTACACAAACCCGCCTGATTTTGTCAACATCCACATACAAAAAGGGGCTGTTTTCAGTTTTATCCACAATTTTGATGTTTGAAGGTATTTGTAATAGTAGCAATGCTTGGTTAAGGATTTTTTGTGGTGTGCTCTGCGAGATTTCAAGCTTTATTGTTGTAGAAAAATCCAGCAGTTCCCTGACGATTTTGTCTGAGTGATTCACGGAATCTTCAATGCTTTGGGTAATTGTCAACAGTTTTTCGTTTTCTTCTTTGAGTTTTAGTTTTTCCAAACAATATGCCGCAGTGGCGATACTCTGCAACGGGTTTCTCAGGTCGTGGGCAACCATCGTAGCCAATTCACCAACTGCCGCCAAACGTTCAGATTTGACGAGTTTCTTTTCCATCTCCCTTTTTTCGGTTATGTCTCTGTCTACGCCACGGTAACCTAGAACTTCGCCTTCTGTGTTTTCAATTGGAGATGCTCTGGTTTCTAAAACAACAATTTCCCCTGATTTGTTCAGGCAATGTTTAACAAATGTGTAATCCTTTTTGGTTTTTTCAGTAGATTTGAAAACCTCAACAGCGTGTTTTCGGTGTTTGGGAACAACTAAGTCGATGAAGTTTTTACCAACTATTTCCTCTGGTGTGTAACCCAAAATTTTTTCAACAACAGAATTCGTGTAAACATAGTTACCCTTATTGTCAACTTCCCAAACCCAGTCCCCAGTATTTTGGGCAATAACGCGGAAACGTTCCTCTTTTTCTGCAACTGATTTGGATAATTTGTTTCGTTCTGTCAAGTCGCGGAACAAAACAAGGTCCGCAACATTGCCTTCATACTCCATTCTTGAGGCATTGATTTCAAAGGACAGTTTTTTTCCATCTTTTCGTATTATCTCAACTTCATACGGTGGAACTGGAATTCCCATTAGCCTATTAGAAATATTCTTCATCAACAACGGTTTGCTTTGGTTACTTACAATGGATATATTTAGAAAACTGTGACCACGAAACTCGTTTCTGTCATAGCCTGTGACTTTAGTAACGCCATCTGTTACTTCAAGAATAACTCCCTTATTGTCAATAATGATTGCTGGGTCTGGCAACAAGTTGAACAGAACTGAAAAATTTTCTTTGGCAGTATTCAATTTCTGCTGAAGCACAAGCGCCGAAGTGCTGATTCCTGTTTGACGTTTAGCAACTTCAAATGCTAACAGCAAGAAAATTTGTGCAACAAAAGCTGAAAAAATCGCCAGTTCTATCATGTTGTTATAGATTGCAAGAAAACATACCGTGAAACTTGGCATTGCAAATATTAACGTAACCGCGGAAATGTCAAACCTTTTTGAATACTGCACGATTGCAAAAACTATTGTAAATGCGATTCCTGCTAAGAGTATTGGTGTAGACGGAAATGGGAGTTGCACAAAAAAGAGTGCTATTGTTAATCCTACTATGCCTAGAAAGATTTTGTAGTATGCCTTGAGGTTGTGGTCAAAACGGTCTGATAACAGGTTAAAAATGAATGCTGCCATAAGCGGAAGTGGGCACCACTCAAACACTCTGGTTGCAAGTGGGGTCCAGTTAATTCCAGTTGTTACTAAACTGTAAATGTGAGAAATCAGCAAAAGCCCAATAGCGAACATCAGTTTGCGTTCATCGTGGTCTTTTCGGTACATCAACACCAATCTGACTGAAATCATTACATCTACAAAAACGAGTGCAATCCATAAACCTGAAACAAAGTCAACCATGTTATTAACTAACTTCTGTGATTTTTGTTCCGTAAACGTGAACTAGGTTTTTTGGTAGTTAATTATCGATTTTCTGCGCTGTAACTGTTCAACACATTCAACAAAACTGTTACAATCAAGAAAATCTTCTTCTGTTTCCTCCTTAAGGTATTTACAGAATATACCGTCTAAGAAGTTGTAACCTAAACCAAAGATTTTTTGCAACGCATTTTGAAATTCTTTGACATTTATTGGCAACTCGTTTCTGTTAATGTCGTATTGAGTCTCCAAATACACCCAAATTGCCTGCTTAGGGCTTTCCCCAAGTACATCAAGTCCTTTTTCAATCGCATTGAGAATGAGTGTATCTTTGTAACCATCAGGCAAACCAATCACCAAGCTTACAAGGCAAAGCTACTCTTTTTCCGAAATCATCTTTACCCTTGTTTCAATGAAATTCGTCATTTTTTCTTCACTGAATTTGTTATCTTGCTCTTGCTGTCTAAGGAGTTCCCTGACTTTTTCAAGTAGAACCTCAAAATGGACTGGTTTTAAAAGGAACGCGTCAGCGTGGTTGTTAACTGAATCAATAGCGTTATCCATCGAAGGGTAACCTGTAAGCATTATTTTCGCCATTTTCGGTGTTGTTTCCTTTAGCTTTGTTAACAGGTCTGTTCCTTGGATGTCTGGCAGACGCCAATCAACAATAGCTAAGTTATAAAAACTGGAATACGATTTGTTGATTGCCTCTTTTCCGTTTTCTGCTGTGTCAACATCGAAGCCTTCTTCTTTTAGGGCTAAAGCTAAAGTGTTACGAATACTTTTATCGTCGTCGATAACCAAAATCTTCCTTGCACTGCCCATAGTTGTCCCCACACTTTTCTTATTAAGTTAAATAATTCGATATAAGGTGTATGAATATTCACTACGTACTTGCATGGTATACTGTGAATTCGCAACTAAACACAAAACATGTTAAACCAAATAAATCCTTAAACATCAAAACATATGCGTTTACCTGTGTGACGTAACTTGCGTAACAGATACAAGGCTGTTGCAGTTGAATCCAATTACTGGACCCCAAACGAGGATTACGCCACAAAAATAACAAACGCAATAAAAAACATAATACGCGACGGAGATTTTGTAGCCATCTCCGAAAAAGCAATCTCAACCGCATTAGGTAACTTGGTTGACGAAAAAACTTTGAAACCAAGCCTTCTTGCACGTTTCATCGCAAAATATTGGATGCGCATCGTTTGGCCATACCTTCTAGGACCTGTGTGTCACCTTAGAAAACAAACAGTTGATTACCTCAAATCATATCCGCCTGTCGAGGGCAGTTACCACAAACAGTTAGGCCTAGAGCATGGCGGTTTTTTGCAGGCACTGATGCATGGTTCCGAAGGCGGAATCGACGGAAGCAACCTGCCGCATTCTTATGTTGCGCTTCCTTTGCAGAACGCACAGACAATAGCCCAGATGCTTATGGAACAAATCAGGTCTAAACTTGGAAAAAACGTTACAGTAGTAATCGTGGACACAGACAAAACCTACTCGTTGTGGGGGTTCCATTTTACGCCTAGGCCCAAACCAATCAAGGGGATTCACTCTGCTGGGGGGTTTATTGCATACGTTGTTGGGCGTTGTTTGAAGCTGCAGAAAAGGGCTACGCCTTTGGCTGTTGCTGGTTTATGTCTTTCAACTGAAGAATCCCTTGAAATCGCCAGAATAACTAACCGCGCGCGTGGCAGTGGTGCTGGACGAACCGTTTGGGATATGGCTAATACGTTTCATGTTGAGTTGACTGATGTAACTTGGGGTATGCTTAAAAGTGTGAAGCATTTTCCCATTGTGGTTATACGAACCAAAACGCAAAAAAACTAGTAACAGTGTTTACCTCAGAGGAGAATTTAGTTAACATGTCAACCTTAGTCGAACAATTGGACACTTTCTTTAACCCAAAGGCAGTTGCCGTTATAGGTGCGTCCCGCAGAACAATGAAAGCAGGGCACGTTATCTTCAAAAACTTTGTCATAAACAAGCGACGAGGTCTTTTCACTGCAGAACTATACGCAGTAAACCCAAATGAAGACTCAATACTGGGTTTTCCTTGTTATCCTTCGCTTCTGGACATCAAAGGCGAAGTTGATTTAATTGTTATAGTTGTTCCAGCAAACTTTGTTCCAGATGTACTAAAAGAGGCTAGCCAAAAAGGCGTTAAAGCCGCTGCGATAATCACTTCTGGTTTCAGCGAGATTGGAAACGTTGACCTGGAAAAAGAAGTAACCCGAATCGCCAAAGAAGCTGGAATACGTGTTCTTGGTCCTAACTGTTTAGGTGTTTACGATTCCCAAACTGGAGTAGACATGCTGTTCCTTCCAGAAACCAAAGTTCTCACAACTGGAGATGAAGTTGTAGCTACTCCACGGCCACGTGTCGGCCCAATCGCCATAGTAACACAGAGTGGTGCCTTTGGCGCTGCCGCATTGGATTATCTTACTGGTAAACAAATGGGTGTAAGCAAATTCATCAGTTTTGGCAACAAAGCAGACGTAACCGCGGCTGAAACCTTTGAGTACCTTTTGCATGACGATGTTACACAGGTCATTTTGTTGTACTCTGAAAGTATAGACAACGGTCGCGAGTTCATGAAAATCGCAAAAAAAGTTACTGCCAAAAAACCCATCGTTGCCTTGAAGGTAGGAAAAACTGAGGCAGGCGCACGAGCCGCTGCATCACACACTGGCTCTATTGCTGGTTCTGACGAAATCTATTCCACTGCCTTCAAACAGTGCGGAGTTTTAAGGGCAAAAGACTTTGAGCAATTCTTTGACATGGGAAAAGCGTTGGCTTTTCAGGCTCCTGTTCCCGGAAAGAACATTGCCGTAATTACTGATGCTGGTGGACCTGGAATCATGTGTGTAGACGAGTGTGTAGCTCAAGGCCTTAACGTGAAACGGTTCAGTGACGAAACCCTTGCAAAGTTTGAGCAACTTAAAAATGAAGGAAAGATTCCACGTTTCGCTACTAACTATAACCCTGTTGACTTGACTGGTTCAGTTACCTCGCAGATGTATGAAGAAGGCATGAAGATACTTTTCGAAGACCCCGAAGTCGACGGAATAATCATTTTAGGTCTGCACCACCTGCCAGCGTTGCAGGAAGACTTTGTTGAACTGGTTGCTAACCTGCAAAAGAAATACACCAAATCTGTTGTTGCATGTGACGTTGGCGAAACTGAGATGGCTCTTCATATACGTTCACAGTTTGACAAACTAGGCATTCCAGCATTTCTGTCTCCAGAGGATGCTGCTCGTGGAATGGCTGCGCTTGTTGATTATGGTGTGTATCTGAAGAAGAATGGTTACTTCGACGATTACGTGAATGCTTTCAATAAACGAAAAGCTAAACGTTAATAAAAGAAGGAATATGGAAAAGGGCAGCTTATGGCTGTTCTTTTAACCATTGGGCAACTGTGTTGAAAAGGTTGCTGCTGGACATGTCCATTACAGGTGTCATTATTCGTTCTTTTGTTTCTATTATTGGTTGGTATTTGGGCATGGGTGCGTAACTTACAAACGCCCAGTATACCTTTTGTTCGTTGATCAGGGCTTCTGTTGCAACTTCTGTTGATGTTGCTAGTGGGTAGTAAACGAATGCTACTTCGTTTGCCCAGTAGATTCCTGTTGTTTTTCCGCCGACAGCAATGGTTGCGAAACGTGCCAGTTCTTCGGGGGTGTTGAAGTGTAGCCGTTCCATTACAACTACTTCTTTAAAAGATTCACTCCTTATGATGGGGCCATCCAAGGTTTTTCCTTCCACACATCTTTATTATTAATACAATAATAACGATTTGGGTACAATAGCATTTTTAGAAAAAACGTGTCTATATCGGCGCTGCTTTAGCGGGTATTTTCAGTCTTTTCTCGATTTCCTTTGCGAAGATTCTGGCTGCTTCGGAGCGATGTTTGTCTGTTATCACCAGTTTTGGGTTGCACCTTTCAACGTATTCTATCAGTTCATTAAAGTCCGAGTGGTCGCTTAGCGCCACGATGTACTCGTTTGCTCCTACTTTTCGGCAGGGCTGTTTGAACTCCCACCCGCTTGCGTGGATGCGTAAGGCTTCGCCTTCTATCTTTTTTCGGGAGTACGAGTGGTAAAACACTACGCTGGGTTCGTTTTGGTTTAACATTGTTTGGGCTTCTTCGCAATCGTATTGAAGTAACTGTTTGCCCAGTTTCATTCCATGCCGTTCACAGACTTTGGATACGTCATAGATTTTGTCTGGAACAATGAATGGTGTCTTGATTTTTGCTTCGTGTAGAATATTCATCATTTTTTGGAGTTTTCCGTGGTAACCAAAAACGTAAACTGGGCCACGTTTCAGGCCCTGCTCTACCAACGAAATAAGCATGCCTTCAACCATCATGCTAAAAGGCCGCACCCTTACGGGGTCGCCATAGGTGGCTTCCATAACCAGTACGTCGGTGTCTACACGTGGTGTTTTGGCGTACCTGAAGTCGCTGGTATACAGCATGCGTGTTTGGTCTTTGTCTTCAACCAGTACTTGTGCGGTTCCCAAAATGTGGTCAGCGTAATGCAGCGTTAATGTTTCATCCCCGTATGTGAACTCTTCCCCGTAATCCAACGTTTTTACTGCTCCGCGGGCTAACCACCGTGGTCCTTTCAGGGCATCTATCAAGTCTTTGGTTGCGGGGGTCATTATTGTTGCTTCACATGTTTTCAGGCTTTTTCCAAGCCCCACCATGTGGTCGGCGTGGGCATGTGTTACAACTCGTATTGGCCGTTTTTCGTCGTAGGCGTCGCATGCTACATGTTTTCCCAAAAGAACTGCGCCCAACTTGCTTACGTTGGCTTTTGTTTCTATTTGCGGCGCCCCCAACAAGCTGACTGGTCTCCTCGTTTACTGAACTGTTTTCTTCGGAACCTTTTAAACACTTCTTACTTTGTTTCAGTAACTTTAT
>JBAZEV010000044.1:0-9197 GCA_041653695.1 Bathyarchaeia archaeon | reverse complement strand
CTTTATTTATGCCCGTACGTTTTAGTTTACACTCCGATGTATAGTAACACTATTGTTGTCGGAAGTAATATTCGAGGCTATTTCCTAGTGTTGCGATTAAAAAACTATTTTGAGACCATACAACCAGATATTAACTGGTGCCCATGTTGAGTGAACCCAAAAAAACGAAGTGCCAACGTTGCGGATGTGAAATCGAACCAGAAGACCAATACAACCTGAACGGTCAAATCGTCTGTGACGACTGTTACATCGAGGAAGGCAGCGCCGTTAAAACATGTAACCCGTTGGCTGTTTACTCCGCAAAACGTATGCACTCAGAAGGCGGCTCTGACCCCAAAGCAAATTTGACTGCGCTTCAAAAACAGATTTACGACTTCATAAAAACCAGCGGCAAAACAACCGCTGATGAACTTTGTTCTAGGTTTAATCTGACTAACAGGGCTCTTGGGAACCAGTTAGCTATTCTGCGTCATCTGGAATTAACTAAAGGGAAAAAGGAAGGCGACCAAATCTACATAGTTCCATTCTAGCTTGGAACAGTTTATTCCCGTTTAAGCATGCAATCCACTATCTTTGGGCACGTCAAGCACTCTGCGGGGATTGGGGCGTCTTTTGGTCTGTTGCATAGGTAACCAAAACTTTGAGGGCAACTCTCTGACTGGGGTGCATCACTTTTAGCAGTTTGTATCTCAGGCGCTTGCGGTTCTTCTGGTTCGTAGGTGTCTTCTTCTAGTGTGTCTTCTTGGGTTTCTTCTTCTTGTGGTTCAAAGGCTTCGTATTCAGGTTCCTCGTAGTCTAGGAGCGTTTCCTCGTCTTCGTATTCTGTTTCTTCTTCGATTTCGGGTTCCTGTGCCTTCTGTGGCTCAGCCGTGTTTTGTATCAAAGACCTGAACCGCTTAAGAAAAGCTGGACTGGATGTTTTGATTTTTTCCAAAACTGTATTCGGCTCTGGTTCGGGCATTTCTTCTGCCTCTTCGTTGTATTCTTCGTCGTCTTCTTCCAGTTCAGTTACAGTTGCTGGTGCTTCTTCAGGCTCAACTGGTGACTCTGGTGGTTCCTGCTCTAGGGCAACAAAACAGTAGGGACACGCTTCATACTGTATAGGCGGCGTGGTAGACATTACAGTTAACATGATGGGCTCTTTGACTTGTCGTTGACATTTAGGGTTAGGACAAACAACCGCTACTGTTTCTTCCATCAAATCAGACAGCTTCTTGTGGTTTCTCGATTAACAACTTGCCCTGCACACGGTATATAGGCTTAATGAATTAATAATAAGGACGTGAAATCTCAGCAACTTTTCACAAAAACTATTCTTTTTTTAACTCTGCACTTTAAAAATCGATAAGTGCAAAAAAAGAGGGAAGCCTATTCGCCTTCATGTATCTGTTGAAAAACTTTCTGGTAACAATTCTTGATTTGTTGTCTAGGTAGACTGAGGAATTGAACAAAAAAGATGAGCACTGTATCAAGACTTCAAGTAAAATCAACATCTTTAAGACTTGCCTGATAACGACTCGATTAAGACCTAATTCAACCAACGTTTTTTTAAACTGGGAATTGTACTACAAAAAACTCTTATTGTATATGAAAAGTCATTTTATACATGAGGTATATAACAATGATTTGGATTTATTATTCATAATTACTGTTTTTAATGGTCAAAAATTCTTACAGACAGTTTATTGACGGTCTATGTATCTTTAACAATGTATAATATTTAAAATAATTAAATTTTTACGATTTGACATTACTTTTATCTATATTGTATATACAGTTTGCTCAAATATTTTGGAAAAATTTATATTGTTAATCATAATAAAATATAGTTAGGGGGGTGGTATGTTAGATCGGTTTTATGTGTTGTGCATTACGCTTTTTGGTTTATTTCCCACAAAAAGTGATACCGCAAATACACTAACAGTATTAACGGACCTACTGAAACCGAGGCTAAATGCCTCGGAGGTGTATCACCACCTGGCTCTAAATTGAAGAGCAGAAAGAGAATGATGAACTAAAAATCAAAAAAAGTGAAAAATGGTGATCCAAATGATAAAAAAGAGAATTGCAAGCTTTTGTATATTAGTAACACTGACAATAATCACAATTTCGTTTATGATTAATGTGACAAACGCTGATATTATGACGCTGCAGTGGGGACATCTGGCACCAAACTATTATGATGAAGACGAAAAAGATCTTGAGGAATATGTCTGCGATTACATCTATGATCTTTTTGACAATGATTATTTGGGGAGTTGGGGTCCATTAAATGTGTGGTGGACATACACTACAGATGATGTCATGGAAATCTGTATGGACTGGGAGAACAATGCAACCCACGGTGTAACCTTTGTAGCAAATTGGTGGCTTGGAGACTATTTTGCCGACCGTTCGTCTCAAGTTCCCTTTGGGAACTTTTGGTTTTATGGTCATGACGGAAACCACATAGAAGACACTCAGGTTTATGGTAATGCTACTACTTGGGAAGGTAATCCTGTATCCAGTAAACAATATTTTAATTTTATTTGGACTTGTTCAAATGGAGGCCTGTATTGGTACACTACACAAGGAAGTTATGACAACATATCTGGCATTATGTATCCAATATCCGGTGACCCTGGTACCCCTCCAGTGGTTACGCCCACCAACACTAACGATGAATATGGATTCTTCAATAATACAATTACTGTTGGAATGCCTTTAGCGTGGACGGGCATATCAAACATGAATATTGATGGTTATACTTGCACAAGTGGTGACTACTGTTACATAGGATTTGAATGTGCATCACCCTTTATGCAAAATTATCTTAACGGCACTCAAGTTCAAGCATACAATTTTCCTATAGCATTTTACGAATTTGCCCTTGGTGAAGAAAACCCTCTCCATTTCCACCGAAGCACATCTGCCAGTCTTGATGATGCATCGTACGAAACTTTTGGTTGTTACTTTAGTGACTCAGCATTTTGCAATGGGTATTGGATATATACAGATCTGGAAGGCACAGAATACGATGGATGGTGGTATTGTAGAATGCGAGTACTAGGCAACGGGGCCAGAGTTATGCCCTATTCATAGGAGTTGAAAACAATGAGTTCAATCATTAAAAGAAGCGCATTAATTGTTGCATTTATTGCAATGTTTGTAGTTGTAACTGTTCCGATTTTGCCTGCACATTCTTTGGAGTCCACTTCTGAAGACATTATGTTCGATTTTCTGTCCAGTGTTGTTGGGTTTGATTTAACGCAATACACTTTGGTACCGCCTTCAATTCCAGGTTATGATTTTGAAACTTGGGCAGATTACACCGCTTTTTTGGAAACAGAAATGCCCGATGTTGCTGATATCTATCCACCCGAATTTGGTGGTCTAGTAAAAGCGGAAGACCTGAGTTATGACCTTAAGTACAACGAAAACCAACTGAACGTAGTTAGCACATTTTACAACGGATATTTGGCCGCTTTAAAAATCTATTCTCCATATCAAGAAGGGTATGTCTACTCAGAAACACAACCAAGTGGCATTCTCAATCTGACTAAACATATACTTCAAAAATACCAAATATTCGTTTCACAGAACTATGATAAAGACACATCATATGTTATGAACATGCTAAATGTTCTAAACAAAGTCGGTGACCTTTCGCCTACGGAGATTACTGATGGAAATATAACCTTTCAGGTATCGAAAAATGGGGACCGAACGCGTATCCAGTGGATTTACACTGAAAAAAATGTTGTAATGTCTTGGAAACGAGTGGATATCGCGTTTTCTAACAACACATTTGAATCGATTATCGACAATTGGGGACTATATGGTGTTAGTGGGCTCGGGGATGTTTCATCTGAGGATGCGTTTCAGATAGCATTAACTGCATCTCAATCATGTGAAATACGCATAGGTTCTGATGATACTAGTGAGATTGAAGTTGTCACTCCGCCTGACCTATCGGATGCACCGCACACTATTAACTTTAACATGGTACCTTTTCGATATCAAGAAGACAATATCTCTAGCAAGATTACTCGCGACCCCTTGACGCTATATCCTTATTGGCAGTTTCAGTTTTACTTCAATGAAAGTATTGGCGGTAACGCGGGTATACAGGTTGGCGTTTGGGGCGATACAGGTGAAATAGTTTACTGCTCTGGTTTCGGATATTTCGGTAATCCAGATACAAGTAATGATCAAGACACAACAAGTTTAACACCTCCTGACCAATCATCAGAAGAAAACAAAGAAAATTACAGTATTAACCCGTCAGATTTAGTGGGCATCTTAAGTCTAGTAGCAGTATCGGTAATTATATTGGTATCAGTGGTTGCATTGCGCCGAAAAAGACAATTAGATAACAAGGATAATCTAATCTTCCCTTTTTTTATTTATAGACCTTATTGTTAAACACTTTTACCGTTGGTGTTTGATTGTATTTCAAGTGTAAACTAGTGAAGTAGGAAATACTTCTATTCTGGAAATGCTCATTTTTTGTTTCTTGTGCTTTCAGTATTTTGGTTTTTCTTTGATTAGATTTAAATCGTGGGTAGTCTAACCTTTTTGTTTGAGGTTCAGGTTCAAGGTTTCACGTTTCAGCTTGGTGAGCATTATGGTTTTGCGTGTTTTTAATACCATGAGTGGAGAACTAGAAGAGTTCAAATCCCTTAAGAACGGGCAGGTTAGTTTGTATGTTTGCGGTCCAACCGTTTATGATTGGGCACATCTGGGTCATGCGCGGACTTATCTGGCGTTTGATGTTATCGTACGCTGGCTGGAATACAGGGGCTACTCCGTGTTTTATGTGCAAAACATCACCGATGTGGGACACTTAACCACCGATACCGCGGAGGACAAAATCACAAAACGGGCAATCGAACGCAAAATAGAACCCATGCAGTTGGTGGAGTTCTTTATGCGTGAATACTTCAAAGACCTCGACGCCCTTGGCGTAAAGCGTCCAGACATCTCCCCGCGGGCTACTGGGCATTTGTTGGATATGATTATGGCAATCCAGACCCTGATACAGAAAGGTTACGCCTACGAGGTAGACGGAAACGTGTTCTTTGACGTTACTAAACTGGACGACTACGGCAAACTCTCCAAAATAAAAACCGAGGAAATGCTGGACGGTTCACGGTTTGAGGTTCATCAGGATAAACATAACTCCCGCGACTTTGCATTATGGAAACGGGCAGAACCCGAAACGGCGCTACAGTGGTGGAGTCCATGGGGCATGGGCTTTCCGGGTTGGCACATCGAATGTGCGGTTATGGGTTTGAAGTATCTTGGCAACCAGTTTGACATACACGGCGGGGCGCGGGACCTGATTTTTCCGCACCACGAAAACGAGATAGCCCAAAGCGAGGCAGTAACCGGAAAGAAGCCGTTCGTGAAATATTGGTTGCATACTGGGTTTTTGAAGATTAACGGCGAAAAGATGGCGAAATCGCTTGGAAACTACATCACCGTAAGGGACGCGCTGAAGAAATACTCCGCGGAGGCGATACGGTTCTTCGTGATGTCCACACACTACAGAAGCGAAATCGATTTCACTGACGAACGGTTGCAGGGCGCAGAAACCAGTTTGGCTAGGCTCTATAATGCTTTAGAATCCATAGAAAACGCGAAAGCCTCATCTGTGGATAGGGAACCAACCCAAAACGAGAACCAGTTTCTTGAGGCAATCCAAAAACACAAAACAGAATTCGAGAACTCGATGGACGACGATTTCAACACTCCGAAGGCGTTGGCTGCACTTTTTGAGATGTCCAAAGAAATCAACAGGTTCTTGGACGAAAACAAGCAAGCAAGCTTAACAGTTGTGGAAACTGCGTTTAACCAGTTTTCAGTTCTTGGAAACGCGTTGGGTTTGTTCAAACAAAAGAAAACAACAGATTTGGGCGAAAAGATAGTTGACGATTTAGTGCAACTGCTGTCTGATTTGCGTGAAGAACTGCGAAAAAAGAAGGAATACGAGTTATCTGATGAAATCCGCGCACGGATGAAACAGGCAGGTTTAGTTATAGAAGACACCGCTGAGGGAACCAAGTGGAAGCTAGCTTAAACGAGTTTTACGACCACGTGATTATCCGTTTCAGCGGAGAAATTTGGCTCAAAAAGGTTTGGACCAGAAAACGTTACGAACGCACATTGTCCAAAAACCTGAAAACTGCACTCAAAACATTCAAAGTTCCATACAAAGGCGTTGTACGCAGACACAGCCGATTCTACCTAGAAACCCACGCCGCCGAGGCGTCTGCACAAAAACTGTCCAAGATTTTTGGGATTTCATCTGTTTCGCCTGCGGTTAAAACCAGCTCCGACCTAAATGAGATACTGCAAAAAAGCATGATGCTGGCTGATATTGTACTCAAAAAAGGGAACCGCTTCGCTGTTGTATGCAAACGCGTCGGCAACCAAGGCTACACAAGCGGGGACGTCCGTAAACAGTTAGGTCAACAGGTTATGGACAGGTACGGCGAAAAACTAAACTTAAAAGTTGACCTCGGCAACCCAGACGTTGTTTTAGGTGTCGAAATACGGGACAAAGAAGCCTTCATTTACTCAACAATCATAGAAGGCGTGGGCGGCATGCCGTTGGGCACTCAACCAAAGCTTATTGGGTTATTCAGTGGCGGCATCGATTCACCTGTTGCGTTGTGGCTTGTCATGAAACGGGGCAGCCCAGTTGTGTTTGTCTATTTTGACCTTACACCATACGCGGATGACACAACCACACAGCGGGCACTAAAAGTTGCCGAGGTGCTGTTCGGTTACGCGATGGGGTACCCACGCAAGGTGTATATCGTTCAGCATGGCGATAACCTGAAAGAAATCATGAAAACCAACAGAAAATACTCATGCCTGTTGTGCAAACGCATGATGTACCGCGTCGCCGAAAAACTCGCAGAACAACTGGGAACCGAAGGCATCGTAACAGGAGAAGCAATCGGCGAACAAGCAAGCCAAACCTTAACAAACCTGCGTGTTTTAGACTCCGCAGTGAAAAACTACCCCGTTCACAGACCGTTACTGGGTTTTGACAAATCCGAAACAGAAGCCATCGCCCGAAAAATTGGCACATACGAGGCTTCAAGCACAAAAGCTACTGGTTGCGGGGCAGTTCCGTATTCGCCGTCTACAATGGCAAAGATGGAAGACGTCCTATACGCCGCACAGAGGCTGGACATAGAATCGATGGTTAAGCGGTCGCTTGAGTCCATAAAAATCGTTGAACTCTAAACCGCTACGTTGTTCCCCGTTTTTGTTGCAGCCACTTTTTTGTTCCGATTTCTTTTCGTTTAACAAGCTCGTTTTGGCGTGCCAGCAACGCCTTTTCTGCCTCTTCGTCACTGAGCGACGGGTCACGCATTTCCATGAATGTCTGGCATGAAAACTCGTTGCATTCTCCGCAGTGTTCCAAATGCTTGGTGTTAACACAGCAGTTGTACAATGGGCATGCTTCAATGTTCATCATTGTTGTCCAGAACGGTTTGCCTTTCTGGTTTTTGCATCCACTGCATTTTGTTTTTAGGTGTTCGCATGTTCCACAAAACAGTCCACATGATGCCGCCAAGTTTGTGTCCAACATAATCCCCCTTTGAACTGTTTTGGTAAACCACATATATGTTTCTGCTGTTATTGCCTAGCGGGGATATTGTATGGATTTTATGGACTGTATCAAGTTTGCAAACGAAAACCCGGTAACCTACATCGCAACAATCGACGGCGACCAACCAAGAGTAAGAGCCTTTGCAATGTGGTACGCAGACGAAACTGGTTTTTATTACCACACCGGCGACATCAAACCTGTGTGCCAACAACTGAAAGCCAACCCTAACGTCGAGTTGTGCTTTTTCCATCCAGGCGCAGACGCTGGAACCATGATGCGGGTAACTGGCTGTGTTGAATTTATAGACGACACAAAACTACGGGGCAAACTGGTAGAGGAACGCCCGTTCCTTAAAGCATGGGGTTACAACGCAGAAAGCAAGGGTTTAGTTGTTTTCAGGGTCGCCAAAGGTGAGGCAACCTTTTGGAGTATGAAAACCAATTTTGACCCTAAGGTGGTTATTAAATTTGGATAAAACTAGAAACGCAAACAAGCCGATTTTTTTGGCTTTGTTTATTGATAAGAAATACCGTTATGTGTAGGTTTTTATACGGTTACACCTGCTATGCAGACGGTCCACAGAGTTTCTACCCTTCGGCACACTGTGCATCTGTATTTGGTCATGTAACCTGATTGGCAGTCGATTTCCATTTCGGTGTTACAATTCGGACAATTCATTTTCTGTTCACCTCCAATTTTTAACCTGTTTTTGTGTTGTTACCTTTCTTGTTCATGTTCAAGAACTCATGCGGTTGATATATGCATATACCACATAATATATATAGTCTATATAGCTACGGTTTTTGTTTCATACCTCTTTTTACCTAAAATTCAACTCAAAACCTTTAGGAATGTCCACTCCACACGATTGGCGAAGCCGACAAAAATTATCTCTAGCATAAATAATCCTTCAAGTGTGTGGGTGTGCCAAAAATTTAACCTTTGCGCATGAACTGATATACACCAATACAATTCGGAAACTATCATGATACAGTAAAGTTTTTATCTCATATTATTTGCAAAAAATTAATCAAAATAATGGATTAAACAAAAAAATGGAAAAAGAAGCTGTACCCCTAAGGTACCAGCTTTTTACCACCGTCGGACAGTTGAAATTTGTCGTTGACTTCTGTTACGAAACCCGCGGTAACAAGTTCCCTAAGACCGCTTCTAATCCTGAATAACGGTATACCCGTAATTTTAGAAACTGCCTCAGGTATTGCGGTTCCGCTTTTCAGTGCAGCTAACGTTGCTAAACCGCTTTGGGTTAGTTTTCCGTCCGCAGAAACGCATGGCACATTTATCACAGCTTCTTGAAGCACAGATACCAATCTTTGCAGTCGTAGCCTTCTTTTGTTCGTTCTTCGGCTGCTTCTGTTGTTGAGGGCGCTGGTACCACTACTGGGTTTCCGGGTTGCCAGTTGGCTGGGGTGGCTACTTTGTATTTGTCGGTTGTTTGCAGCGCATCGATTATCCTTAGGATTTCTTTCATGTTTCTGCCAGTTGTCAGCGGGTAGTATAGTATGGTTCTTAGTTTTCCTTCTGGGTCTATGAAAAATACGCAGCGGACGGTTTCTGTTTTGCTTTG
>JBAZEV010000043.1:0-17234 GCA_041653695.1 Bathyarchaeia archaeon | reverse complement strand
TGAAAACATCCCAAGAACGGTTAACCACTAGAACCAGTATTCGCAGCATCCACGGATGCAATCATAATTTTAGACATACAAGGAAACATGGTTGACTGCAACCAAGCAACATTAGATTTACTTGGATTACCAACAAAAACAGATGTAATCGGCAAAAACACGACAGTTTTTATATTAAAAAAAGACCACCAAAAAGTCACTAAAACGTTGGAGAGGGCACTGGACTCAAAACCGTTTTCGGTTGGTGAAACAGTGACAATGTCAAAAGGAGGAAACAAGTTTCCCGCGGAGTTTCATGTCAGCGTAATCAAAAATGAGTCAGGTACACCCGCAGGTTTTGTGATAGTAGCAAACGACATAACCAAACGAAGGCAGATGGAAGAAACCATGAAACATTATTCGGATAACATTGAGGATTTAGTAAAGAAAAGAACCGAGAAGTTAACCGAGTCCCAAGAAATACTTGTTGAATCTGAAAGATTAGCTGCAATCGGAGAAGCAGCAACAATGGTCGGGCACGACCTTAGAAACCCGTTGCAGGCAATAGAAAATGCGACATATTTCTTGAGTACAGAACTGGCAAATGTTCCAGTTTCAGAAAAGGGCATAAACGCAATCCAGGTTATTCACAGGTCGATTGATTACGCAGACAACATAGTAAACGATTTGTTGTGTTTTGCATCAACCAGAATACCGGTTTTGATGAAAACGAACGTAAACAACTTGATTCAAGAAACGTTCCTGCAGGTCAGTACTCCTGAAAACGTGAAAACTGTTCTTGAGTTAGATGAACTGCCAAAAATAGACCTAGATAAACAGATGATGAAACGTGTTTTTGTGAATCTTGCTGATAACGCGGTACAGGCCATGGAAGATAAGGGCGGAGTTTTGCGTGTTACATCCAAGAGAGTTGGCAAAAAAGTTGAAATCGAATTCCAAGATACAGGCAATGGAATAAAACCAGAGAACATGGAAAAGATGTTCACACCATTTTTTACAACAAAAGCGCAGGGGATGGGTGTGGGGCTTGCAACATGCAAAAGGTTTATTGAACTTCACAGGGGCAGCATTAAAGTGAAAAGCAAAGAAGAGGAAGGTTCAATTTTCACGGTTACGTTACATATACAGTTGGATGGAGGTGTAAATGGTTACTAAACAAAGAATTCTCATTGTTGAAGATGACGAAAACATACGGGAAACCATGAAGAACATACTTGAACAAAACGGATACGAAATTGATGAGGCAGAGAGCGGAGAAGTAGCGGTCCAGAAAGCTGTAACTAAGTTTTTCAATTTAGCATTGTTAGACATTAAATTGCCAGATATGGAAGGCACTAAACTTCTTGCAAAGTTGAGTGAAAGCACCCCCAAAATGAAGAAAATTATGGTTACAGGTTACCCAAGCATAGATAACGCCATAGAGGCACTGAACCAAGGGGCCGATGCTTATGTTACAAAACCAGTTAAACCCGCAAAACTGTTAGAAATCATAAAAGAGAAACTGGACGAACAAAACAAAGCTGAGCAGATGACAGAAGACAAGGTTACAGATTGGATTAAAAACAGGGCGCGTCAACTGGAAGATTAAGACCAAACATGGCCTTATTGTTCCAGTGTCTAACTTTTGTGCTAAACAAATAATTGGGCATATACTTTTATGTAATTCAAGACTTAACCGTTTTTCAGGGAGTATACGGGGTCTTAATAGATGCCGTGAATGTGGGGAAATTAACATGAGTTACGAAGAGAAATGGAAGATACTAGCAGACCTGCTTGCCGAGCTCCAAAACAGGGGTGAAACCGTTCCAGTGGACGTGTTTGAGGATTTAAAGTCAGCAAAAACGTTGATTCAGGTTCTGAAAGCTGACCCAACACACGTGGAAACGTTATCCAGAATTGAAACATACATGAGAAACGTTGAATCGTTCACCATATTCACTGCAGAAAAGTATGGGCAAACAACAGTTGATGAGTGGTTAAATAAACTCAAAGACCAACAATGCACAGAAAAACAGCAAACACAAACAAGTCCCCGTTTTGTGCATGGTGTTCCCAGAGACAAAAACTGGGTTCGAATCCAGATTTTAAAGGATACGCCGCTTGAGGATTTGGAAAAATTTGCAAAAGAATGCAGTCTTTCTTACAAAACAGAGGAAGAAGGCTACGTTACAGTTTACGGCAACAAGGAAGAACTGAAACTTTTTGTAAAAACGTTGGCTGAGCGGTTTCAGGGCATAAGGAACGGGTGAAAACTGGCTCGAAACTTTTGTATCAGTTAGTTTAAACGTCTCGTCTAAACACAGTTTATTTATAGAAGGTATTACAGAAAAGTTGTGAAAAACACAGTGTGTATTTCAGTTTACGCAAAAAAACCGAGGGCGAATTAGAAAAAGATGCCTTACATAAAAAAAATTGAGCTCAAAGGCTTCAAGTCCTTCGGTGCGAAAACCGCCACCGTTACGTTAGATAAGGGCTTCACAGCCATTACTGGCCCTAACGGAAGCGGAAAAACAAACATCGCAGACGCAGTACTTTTTGCCTTAGGAGAACTAAGTTCCAGAAGAATGCGAGCTGCAAGCCTATCCAAACTAATCTACCACGGTTACCCAGACCTTAAAGTAAAAGAGGCAACCACAGCAAAAGTTGTATTACAGTTTGATAACTCTGACAACCGTTTACCCGTGGACACACAAACTGTTACTATTTCTCGGGAACTAAACAGGGCAGGACAAAGCCTTTACAGGTTAAACGGCAGAAGAATTTCACGAACACACATAATTAACATACTTGCCATGGCAGGTATCAGCCCAACCGGAACTAACGTTGTTTTGCAGGGAACAATCACACGGATGGCTGAGATTTCTGCGCCTGACCGCAGAAAAATGATATCGGACTTGGTTGGTATCGCCCAGTATGACGTTGAGAAAGCTGAAGCAGAAGAAAAGCTCAAGGCAGCTGAGATTTCTATACGAACAGCCATGGGACGAATTGATGAGGTTCAAAAACGGGTTGACGACCTAGAACGGGAACGAAATGAACTGCTTCGTTACATGTTTTTGAAGAAGGAAATCAAAAGGTTCGAAGCCATGAAGATTTTTGGTGATATCGCAGAAATCGAGAAAAAGAAGGCGGATATCACCGAGAAGATAGAGTCGGTTCGCGGCAAGGTTGAGGATTCCCGTGACTTAAGGGAGAAACTCAGGTCGCAACGTTATGAAGTTGAGTCAGAGTGGCGTAAACTTGGCGCAGACATGATAGAGCAACGTGGAACCCACCTTCTTGAAGTTCAATACCAAACAGGTGAAGCCCGTTCAAGGATAAGCGAGTTAACCACCAAGATTGGAGCTGGAACAGCCAGCGTTGAAGGACTTAAAAAAGTCATTGTGAATAACGAACAAAAACTTGAATCCATCAAACAAGAAATCAGCGAGAACCGCACTGAAATCCGCAAATTAAGGCGCGAGCAAGAAGTGTTACAACTGGATGTTTCCCAAAAACAGGCAAGTTATGATGCAGTTTCAAATGAGGCATCAATAGTAAGGTCAAGTCTAGGAAACACCAATAAAAGAATTAGGGAAATTGAAACAGCAATCGAAAAACGTACCCACGAGCTTAACGAATTACGCAGTGATGCAATCCAAAGCAAAACTTCGTTAAAGGTTCTTTCACGTCAACTGAAAGAGTATGTTACCAGAAAAGAGACTTTTGAAGCAAACCTCACTGCACTAAAACAGTCATATTTAGACCTAAAAACGGTACAAAGAGAACAAATGAAAAGTTCTGACCACCTTGGAAATACTATTGAACGCAGGCTTACCCAAAGGGAATCAGTAAAACAAGAGATAGAGCAAGCAGAAAAGATTGCTGTGTCTGCACGAGATGCAGTATTAGAGTTTGCTACTCAAATGGACATAGCTGATAAGGTTGCACCAGAAGAAAATGCTCGAAGAAGCATTGAGGAGTTAGCTGATTTAGGTGCAATCAAAGGGGTTCATGGTCGACTTAAAAACTTGATTAAAGTCGAAAAAGGATACAGGCAAGCAGTAGAAGCAACCGCAGCAGGTTGGCTTGATGCTTTGGTTGTCGAAAACTTTGACGCTGCATTCATGTGTGCTGAAACATTAAAACGCATGAAACTGGGCAGAATCAAAATTATACCAATTGAAGAATTAGCAGACATAGAAACGCTTGAAGTCCCATCCATTAAAGGCGTAGAAGGAAACGTTTTCCAGTTTGTCAGATACCAGAAAAAGTTTGAACCAGCGGTAAAATTCGTGTTTGGGGACACACTTGTAATAAAAGATGAGAAAACCGCTTTTGACGCTTCACGTGAAGGACACAGGACGGTCACACTTAATGGTGACCTCTACGAGGCGCAGGGCGGTTTTGAAAGCGGTTACTACCGTGCACCTGTGGATTACTCAACGATAATTCCAAGCAAAACCTCGATAAAGAGTCTTGATCAAGCGGTTGAGACACTTCAACGAAATCTGACGAAAAGAAAAAGCGACATGAGCGGGTTCAAAGACGAAATAGAAACAACCAGAATTGAACTTGCAAGATTGTCTGAAACCATTGTAACGCTTGAGGGAGAAATCCGACGAGTCCGCCAGAACGTTAAGCATACAAGACAGAACATCAAACGAATTGACAGCCGCGTCTCAAAGATTAGTGAAACTCAAGAATCAGAAAAGACGCAGCTGGGTGTTTTGAGGTCTCAACGTGATGTTCTTACAAAAGATATTGAAAAGTTACGTGAAGAACTTGAAATACTGCGCACAAAGATGGACCCAACAACGATTCAGGAAATGGAGATTGAACGAGAACATTTAGGAAACGAGCTCATGGGTTCTCGTCGGGTTTTTGGAGCCACAGAAACAAAAGTTGCGACACTTGAATCAAAGTTTAACAACATACTCAAAGTAAGCGCGGACAATATTAGAATTCAGTTAGGTAAAATGAAAACACAGATTGTAACAGTACAACAGGAAATTGAGGACGCAGGTAAAGAGAAAGAAACTCTTGAGAAAAAACTTGTTGAACTGGAAGCGTTAAAAGAGGAGTTAACCCGGACAGTTTTGAACGCTAAACAGGAATCAAAAAAGTACACGGTTCAACTTGATGACTTGGACAAAAAACTGCAACAACTGGATTCGATATACGAACGCTCAGACAGGCTCTACAACGAGCTCCAGTTTAATCTTCAAACATGTGAAATGCAACTGGAACAACTAAACCGCCGGTTAACAGAACTAGGCATTGAAGAACCGATGGAAATTTCTGAAGACCAACTCCAAAGAGCAGAGTCGTCAATGAAACTGTTACGTTTTGAGTTAAACAGGCTCGGCGCAGTAAACCAGCTGTCCTTGGACCATTACGCTGAGCAGGCTTCAAGATACAAAGAACTGTCCCTTCGCATGAATGAACTGGAAAAAGAAAAACAGTCCATCCTTGAGTTCATGGAAGAAATCGAACGCAAAAAGAAGGCAGTTTTCATGGAGGCATTCGAAAAAATTGATGAAAGCTTCCGGAAATATTTCACAAAACTCACAGGCGGCGGAGAAGCAGCCCTAATACTGGAAACCCCCGATGACCCGTTCTCTGGGGGAATGGACATGAATGTTCAGTTCCGTAACAAGGCGTCAATCCTTGTAAGCGGAGCCAGCAGCGGAGAAAGGTCTGTTTCTGCGGTTGCGTTTATTTTTGCGTTGCAAGACTTTATGCCAACTGCGTTTTATGTGTTTGACGAAATCGACGCGCACCTTGACCCGTTCCACGTTTCCAGACTTGGAGAACTCTTTGCGGAGTTGTCAGCGAAGTCCCAGTTTGTTGTCATCACACTAAAACCTGAAATGGTTAGCCGAGCACATAAGGTATGGGGAATCTACGAACGCAGTGGACACTCCCATGTAGTTACAGCTAAAATGCAGGAGGTATTGCCTAGTGCCTGAGATACAGAAAAAACCGTTCTATTTCCAGCCGCCGCTAAGTATACTCTTTGAGATTCACAGACTGGAAAAAGTAATGCCATGGGACGTTAACATCGCGTATCTGCTGGGCATGTTCCTGCGGGAAATGGAAATACAGGGAAAAGTAGACTTCAGAGCCTCAGGCGTTGCATTAGATTCATCCAGCACAATTTACCTGAAAAAAACTAGGCTACTTCTAAAACTTGAAGAACCACCTGTAGCGCCACCAAAAACAATCTCAGAGTTTATCCCGCCACCAATGTTCCTTCCGCTACGTTACGAGTTATCATCCACAACATTGGACAACCTGCTTAACGTACTCGATGAAGTCCTACGAACTGAAACCCTTCGACCACCAAGATTACCCGAACCAATACTGCCAGCCCCTGAACTGATTCCACCACTGGATTTGTATCTGCTGCAGATAGAAGACCACATGACAACTCTTTACGCGCAGCTCGTCCAACTTGTGGGAACAGGAGAACTGTTATCGTTCTCTAAACTTGTTGCAGGACTGGACAGGATGGAGTCAGTGAAAACATTCATTATTCTTCTGTTCCTTGCCCAACGAGGAAAAATCGGGTTATGGCAAGAAGAAGAAATGATGGAAGAACTATACATAACAGTCATAGGAGACCCTGTGTTTGACGACAAACGAACAGAACCAATCTGAAAAACCTAAAAAAGAAAGAATAGACAAAAAACGGGCGTTAATCGAAGCAGGACTATACGTAGCAGGGCGACCCCTAGACTTAAAGACAATGGCAAATATTGTGGGAAGCCGTTCCAAGAAAAAGATGAGAAAGCTTGCACAAACCTTAGTTAACGACTACAAGAACCGCAGCACATCAATCGAAATCCTAGAACTTGAAGGCGAACGGTTTGTAATGCAGTTGAAAGCAGAGTACACAAACAAAGTCAGAAAACTGGCTACAAGACCACTGCTTTCCGCGGGTCCACTTAAAACGTTGTCATACATCGCGTTCAGGCAACCAGTTCTATTAACACATGTAATCGAGGTAAGAGGACACCACTCTTACAAGCACATTAAACAGTTAGAAGAAATGGAACTGGTTACACGTGAAGGCGAAGGACGAAAAAAAGCACTGAAAACAACCCAGTTTTTTGCTGACTTTTTCGGGTTAAGCAATGACATGCGAGCCATGAAACGGCAACTGAAAACTGTTTTCCAAGAACTGGAGAAACCGAAAACACAAGAAAACGCAAAACCTGAGCAACAAAATTAAGATAATCTTTATATGCCAAGTTTTGCTAGTCTGAACAGACTCGATGAGATGATGTAAGTTTGTCAGTTTGGCACGGAGATCAACATAAACGCAAGAATTCGAGTGGAAGGAAAATTGTTCCCCGAAAGAAGAAGAGATATGAGAAAGGCTTCTTCCCAGCAGAAACTGTACTGGGCAAAAACAAGTTTAAGACATTAAGAAAACACGGAAGCACCGAAAAAATACGTTTAACAGCAACAAACCAGGCAAACGTTTCTGACGTTGCTGGTAAAACATCAAAAACTGAAATACTCCGTGTAATTAAAAACCCAGCAAACGTTGACTACGACAGACGTGGTGTAATAACCAAAGGAACAATGATTGCAACAACCTTGGGAAACGCCAAAGTAACATCCCGCCCAGGACAAGACGGCATAGTAAACGCGATTCTTGTCTCCAAAAAGGGCGAGTGACACTTTTTTTAGTGTCGTATACTCAGGATTTCTTTTCCAATGGCCTTTAAAATTTTGTTTTTCGACTCTTTTTTAGGGACAACCAGCATACCAACACGTAGCCATGGGCAACTGGGATATGCGGCATCAGAAACAATTTCAGGTTGCAGACCCAGGTTTTGGGCAGCTCTTTGAAGTTCCTCCAGTTTGGGAGCAGCAATTGCCAACCGTTTTGGAACTCGGCGACCTTCATTGCGGGTCTTGGTGGAGTCAAAGTAGACGGACCACAGAACAACCTTGTTTTGTTTTCGCATTTTAATCTGAGTTGTTATTGATAAAGCGTGTTTTATTAGTTGTGGTATTCACATTTTTTGTGGAGTTGGTATGGATTGTGCAACTTTTGATAGAAAAACTCAGCTAAACAATCGGGCTTTTTTAATAAAAAAGCATGTGAATCAACGCATTAAAACAGTAAACGTTGCATAAAATACCAGTAAGACCAAAAATGATTTCAAAACGATAATAGATGTGATAAAAGTGGAAAACACATTCAGAAACGTTTAAATAAAGCGCGCCGTGTGAATCATAGGTTTTGTGAGGGGAAAAAGAATATTGCACCGAATCGGTCAGGTCCTTCACGTAAGCAACACAAGGAACATTATTGTGAAAGCCGAAAATATCCCCCGCATCGGCGATCAAGTAACTAACGAAAACCTGAAAATCGTGGGAACAGTTTTTGATGTATTTGGCCCAACATCAACCCCATACGTAGCAGTGAAACCCCAACTGCAGAACCCAGAACAACTGGTAAACCAAATTCTATACGCAAGCCCCTCTAACTCCGGAAGAACCTACGGACAAAACAAGAGGAAGAAAAAATGAAAGAAGAAAACCTTCCACAACCACCCACAATCCGAAGGTGCCCCGAATGTGGGAGCAACAGACTCATGCGAGACTACGAATGCGCCGAGATAGTCTGTATGAACTGCGGATTCGTTGTAGCCGCTAAACTCGCAGACCAAGGCCCAGAATGGCGAGCATTTGATGACGAACAACGCACAAAACGAGCCCGAGCAGGCGCTCCACTAACATTTATCATCCACGACAAAGGTCTTTCAACAATGATTGACTGGCACGACCGAGACGTATACGGCAAACGGCTTGCTCCCGGACAGAAAGCACAGATTTACAGGTTACGCAAATGGCAAAGACGCATCAGGGTCTCTGACGCCACAGAAAGAAACCTTGCTTTTGCACTTTCTGAAATATCAAAAATTGCAAACAACCTCAATTTGCCCAAAAACATTCTTGAAACTGCGTCAGTAATTTACCGCAAAGCAGTAAAAGAACGGTTGATTCGAGGACGTTCCATCCAGGGCGTAACTGCTGCCGCAATCTACGTAGCATGCAGACAATGTGGATTAGCAAGAACCTTAGATGAGATAGCACAAGCATCCACCGTGAACAAGAAAGAGGTTGGACGAAGCTACCGTTTCCTGATTAAAGAATTAAACTACTTCATTCCACCGCTAAAACCTAGCCAGTACATTACAAAGTTCTCTAACCAGTTAACGATGCAGGGAAAAGTCGAGGAGATTGCCCACAAGATTCTTGGTTCAGCCAAGGAAATGAAACTCACATCAGGCAGAGGACCAACAGGCATCGCCGCAGCCGCCAGCTATATTGCGTCGGTTCTGACTGGAGAACGTAAAACTCAAAGGGAAATCGCAGAGATTGCCCAGGTAACAGAGGTAACCATCAGGAACCGCTACAAGGAACTTGTTGAACGGTTACAGTTCATAATCTACCTGTAAAATATTTGTTTATTTTGCTGCCAAAAAAGGGCAGCTTTTTTATTTATATTGGATAAGTTCCGCAGACTTTGCAGAATTTAATGTTTGTTTTAATTCGGCTTTTGCAGTTGGGGCACTGTATTCCGTCTGGATCGTTGAACATCAATGATGGTTTTCCATATAGTTTTCTGAATATTTCGTAGTATACCACTTGTTCTTTGGATGTTAATGTAACATCGTCTTGGTCAAGGTAAAGCAGCTTCTTTTCGTTGTATTCGGCATCACTGATTTTGTTGTTAAAGTATTCTGGCAAAACCCATGTTCCAGTTCCCTGTTCAAGGGGTGCTTTTCCGCGCCAGATTACGTCGTCTGGAATCAGGCCAGCGTAAGCTTTACGAAGGATGTATTTGCCGTATTTTACCCCGTTTTCAGTGTTTACTTTCAGGCTAACGGGAAGTTTCTTCGCATAATCCATGAACAACGGGTCAAGGTATGGCTGTTTTACTTTTACACCTACAGAGTCACCCATCGGCGATGAAGAAAAGGTCATCTCGCCCCACATGTCAGAGAGGTTCTTAACAAACTCATCATCAGACAAATGGAACTGCCAAGGATAACCAAAAAGCTCGTCCAAACCATCACCAGTAATAACAGCGTCAAGACCCTTTTCTTTGGCAACAGTAATCCCAACAAATGCAGGAACCGTGTTTCTGACATCCATTGGGTCAAAAGTTTTCAGAACTTGTACCACTTTTTTTGCCGCATTAACGGCTTCTTCGGCATCAAAAACGTGAAACTCATGGTCTAGTTTAAGAAAGCTAACCATTTTTTTAACATATTCTGTGTCTTTCGGTTTTCCCTCTTTGAATGCCATGGTTAAGGCTTTTATTTTGGGATTAAATTTTACTGCTTCGTAAGCGATTATGCTTGTGTCTGTGCCTGCTGAAAATAAGATGCCCTCTGCCATGTTTCGTTGTACTACCTTGGTTACTATGGCACGGGCTTCAGGCAATAGTTTAGCTAAATCAGGTTTATTTTTGTCCAAAATTATTACCTCAAAAATAAAAAGGGAATGAGATTTTTAAAACTATTGTTGAATGTCTTCTGTTTCGGAGTCCCAGAACAGCAGTTGTGCCCCTTTTTCATTCATGTCGGAACCGATCATGTAGGTCTCTCCACAGGTTTCGCAGATTAACCTGATGAGACCAGCAGTTATACGGTCAACTCTGAAGACCATGTTTTTGCAGATCGAGCATTTTGTATCGTTCTTCATGACACTCTTCACGGGCTTTTCGTTTTTTACACAGCAGTTAGCCATCATGTTCTAATCTCCAAGATTTTTTAGATGTGAGTGAAGTACCAAGAGTCATTATTGTCCATGTTTCTGTATTCGGTTTTTATTTCGTGTTGGATTGTTTGGGTTTCAATTTTTTGTTTGGTCATTCACATTCACCACCATTCAATTAATAAGAGTATTATTATAAACACATATATAAAAATTATGTAACAGTGAACATGTGTTCGATTATTAGGCAGTAATATTGAACATTCTGGGCATATTGATTGTGAAACATAAATCACCTACAGACAGATGGTTCAAAAAAAAGAATGCATCAGTTTTCGGAATAACCCACTTATTAAGAAATCAGATACAGTAGTTAAATGAGTTCACAAAAAAGCCGCGCTATGGGGGCTTTGGGATGAATCCCCGCCCACAAACGGGGTGGTGAGTTAAGCATTCTCACATTCTCCATTTGTCTCAAAGCACTTCACCCCCCACCAAATGCCACATTGAAGCAACTCAAGTTTTGGGAAGACAAGTTATTCAGAATATAAACAGATGCTTTGATGTTGTGTAAGGTTAAAAACCAGTTTCAAGTAAATATGTGGGTAATGGTGAGTTTAGTTGTCTGAGTGCCCCCGATGCGGAACATTGGTGCCGACTCCAACAAAAACGTGGTTCATGGTAGGTAAACCCAGCAAAACGGGGGAACAGTTCAAGCTCACATTAGGAATGTTCACGTGTATTAAATGTGAAAAAAGGTTCCGAACAGTCATCGGAAAAGAGACGGTAACTTTTAAAGGCGTGGTCGAGGAAATCCAAGTAATACAGCGGGGGTTTGTACACACGTTGGAAGATTTGCGGGAGAAAATCTGGAAACTAAAAGATGAACGAACCGAACTTTTGGAACAAATCGATGAACTCAAAAAGTCTGGAGAAAAGAAAGCCACCGCATTAGAGGAAGAGATTACCGCGCTTCGTGAAGAAGTGGAATCACTTAAAGAAATTTTGGAAGAACTCGAATAAAGACAACCTAAGAAACGGGTCAAGTAATTTAACTGGAACGTTTCTAAGCCACATTAGAGACTGGTTTAGCAAAACGAACCCCCAACAAACAAAACAGAACTACACTGTGCTCTTTTTGCGGCGTGAATCACGCAACAAACGTTGTTTTATCATACATTTGACCTCATCAAGAAAGGTTTCGTCATTTTCGAGGCTTTTGAACTCGCTGTGGAAATCGTCGAACCCAGCGGGTATTTCGAGTCTCAACGTGATTATGGGTTTTCCCATCGCTATTTCGAATTGTCGTTTTGCTTCTTCATATTCTGATTCTGGTTGTATGTCTCTTGGTTCAATCCATTTTTTCACCAAACTATTCACACACCTAAATTAAATCTCATAATTAGATAAAAGCTTGCAAAGCCCAACTGAAGAAGTGAAGTAATCACTCCCACTTTTGTGAACTCTGCAAAACTCAAAGAAATTCCTTCACGTTTCAGGGCGCCTACACCCATCATTGTTACTGCGCCGCTCAAGGGAGTTGTTGCGCCTCCAAGGTTTGTGCCTAACACCAATGCTGACCAAACCGCAGGGGTACCTAATCCAGAAACACCCATTATTATCGGCGAAAACGTTAACGCAATAGCTATGTTACTCACAGTGGTGCTTGCAAGACCGCTAAACCATAATGTTGCCATTGTAGCGCCTAAGGGGCTTTGTCCAACAGCTTGGAAAAGTTGCGTTGATAGGTCAGATAACAGTCCTGTGCTTTGCAGACCGCCAACAACGAACATGAATCCCGCGATAAAGAAGATTGTTTCCCAGTCCAGTTTTTTGAATATCTCTGCGGGGTCTGAGCCACTTATAGCCAACGCAAGTATAGCGCAGCCTAGAGCCACGGCTTCGGGTCCAATGCCAAGGTTTTCAAGGGTTAAGAAAAGTACCATCAAAAGCACAAGGATTAGAATTGAGCGGTAGAACAGTTTTTTGTCTGCTACGCTTTCCCATGGGTTGTATTTGGGGAGTTCTTTTTTCGTGCCGAGCCGTTTCCTGAAAATCATGTACAAGGCAAAGATGGTAATGCCCCACAAAGCGATTTCACACAGTGACAAATATCCGATGAATTCTGTAAAACTAAAGCCTGCCTGAAGACCAATTATCATGTTAGAAACAGAGCCAATCAATGTACTTGTTCCACCAAGGTTAATCATGATCATAGCGGAAATGAAGTATGGCACAGGGTCGTAACGCAACAGTTTGGTTATGGTTGCCATCGCCGCGGCAATAAGCAGCATTGCTGTTGGGTCGCTGAGAAACACGGAAACACCAGCAGATATTATGCATATCGAAACAAAGAGAAATGCAGGGTTTCCTCCTGAAATTTTTACAGCATACAGCGCCCCGAAACGAAACAGTCCGCTTCGTTCGGCTACTTCAACTACAATCATTACTCCTATCAGTAAAGCCAGCAACTGGATGTCGATGAAGCCTATGGCTTCGTCGTAGGTGAATACGCTGTATAAAAGACCGAAAACCCCTGTGAGTAATGCACCAATCAGGGCAGCAACAGACAGTTGAACAATTTTGGTTGCTGACAAAAGAATGGTCAACAGGTAGATGAGAATGAAGATGATTTGAATTTCGTCCATTTTACTCCCTGTTCTTCATTCGGTCAGCCATTTTTGCTACGGTGTCTGCTACAGATTCAGCTCTGCGTTCAACGATTCTGTAAAGAATCCGCCCAACATCATAGATTAGGATAAGAATCATTGCAAGCGCAATATACGTGGTTGCAATCGACAAGGGCTCGCCAACACTTGGTTTTAACGTGTTAATTATCGGATAAAGAGCAGTTGTAATCAGAATTATGACAATCACATAAATCAGGTCTCTTGCTGCGCGTTTAGGAGAACGTTCTTCCTTTATGCCTAAACGTTTGACGAAGATGTCGGTTAAGATGTCGCTTAGAACCAGTCCATCTGCTAGTGCACGTATCAGGAAAATTGCTGTGAAAATCAACGCAATAGTACCCACTAACGTGTCTGCGTTGATGTTGATTCCGGGAAGAAGTATGTCACCCATCAGGGGCGGGACAACGGTGTTTATCAAGTAGAATATAATTGCCATCACTAAGCTCATGGTTAACCGTGGAAATCTGTTTCGAACTTCTTCACCAATGGGCTTATCAACCAACCGTAGACGCCTCAAGAACGCACGCATATTCTGCCATTTCACAAATATTAACACTACGATACAATCCAAAGGTGAACCTAAAAGCAGTAAGCAAAAATTTGCCAAAAAACTATGAAAAATGTATCAAACACCGCTAAAAACAGTTTTTGTCGCCGCATACTTTACAACTGGGAAATGTACAAAACAAAAAAGGGCAACACCCAGAAATACGGGTTTTTTTGGGGTAAAAACAAAAAAAGAATTGGCGGTTTTAGCTAAAAATTGGTGGTTATTGGCGCCGTTTTTGCATGGTTTAATGAAACTTTTTTGTTGCAAAACAGGCAGAATGGCGGTTTTAGGCAGTTTAAGTGGCGTTAAAGCTTTTGTGCTAGAAACCTCTTACATCTGTTTTATTATTTGTCAACGCACGGTGTTTACTTTGGAACCAAAAGAATTGAAACATCTATCGGTTGTACTGCAAGAACTAGGGCTCAGTTACACAGAGACGCTTGAAGTAGTCAATGAAGCCGCTAAAGGCACACAACACGCCTTGAAGCTGTGGCGCGGGAACCAAAAATCTAAACTCATCAAACTGGGAATTGCTTTGATAACATTTCCAGAACCCACACCAATAAGCGAAATGGTAGGCGGGACACTCGTAGTGGCGGGTCTGATACAAAAAAAGATTAAACAGTCAACCCTGCACGTGGAAGACGTTTACAAAACGTTCCAAGACGTAAACAAAGACATAATGAAAATCAGAAGCTTCAAAGTCTAAAACGTGTTTAAACAAATAATCAAGAAGAAGCAGTAGGTTCTTTGTCTGGAACCAACTCCTTGAGTTTTTCTTCAGGTGCACCCAAACAGTACAAGATACCAGCAAGGTTGTCCTTAGTAATAACACCAGACGCAACCTTCTGCAAAACCGCCTTAGGATACAACGCAATACCCAACCCAGAGTTCTGAAGCATAAAACGGTCGTTTGCTCCATCACCAACAGCAACAACCTGCTCCATCAACAGGTTCTCCTTCTCCGCAATCTGCCGCATCAACTCCGCTTTACGTTCTGCATCAATAACGGGCTCTACTACTTCGCCGGTTATTTTGCCGTCTTTTATCACGAGTTTGTTGGCGTAAACATAGTCGATGCCAAGTTTTTCTTTGATTTTCTCAACAAACTGCGTGAAACCACCAGAAATAAGAGCAATCTTATAACCCAACGCTTTGAGCGCAAGTATAAGTTCCTCGGCACCGGGGGTAACATCCAAGTTTTCAACAATGGAATCAAGAACCTCCACAGGCAAACCTTTCAGCAGTTGAACGCGTTCCTTAAGCGCCTGCTTGAACTCGATTTCCCCATTCATCGCACGGGAAGTAATCTCGCTGACTTTTCCGCCAACACCAGCAGCCTTAGCCAGTTCGTCAATCATTTCAGCGTCAATTAATGTGCCGTCCACGTCAAAAACGATTAACCGTTTTGGTTTACGGAAAACAGTGTCCTTCTGGAAAACAATATCCTGTCCAACCTTTTTACATTCTTTACCAAGGGCTTCTTTGAAGTCCTCAACAGAAACCGCTAGGTCGTTGATGTCTACAAGTATCTCCATCGCATTCAATTCACCGTAAGCAATCATGCGGATGCGTTCAATGTTCACGTTGTTCTGGGAAAGAAAACGTGAAACCGCAGCAACGATACCGGGCTGGTCTTTTCCAAGAGTTGTTAACAACACAATTTTTTGCCACTTTTTCTTCTACCCTCAGGCAGAGGTTCAACATTAACGTCCAACCCAATCTGTTTTCCTATGCTTAGTAGCTGACTTTTTAGACTTTTAATTGGTACCGACATGGCACGGCAGTCCACAATCATGAAGATTGCAAAAAGTCCCCGCATGCTGAATGCTTCAATGTCAACTATGTTGCCTTTTGCGTTGGCAATTAACTCTGTTATTTCGGTTGTTAATCCAGGTTTGTCTTTTCCTGTGGCGGTAATCATTGCGAATGGTGTGGACATATTGTTTTTTCTCCTCTTTTGGAAGGTTTTTTGAAGGTGCGAATAGTCTCGCTCTTCCCTGAATATAACTTTTGGCAACATTTACTGTTTTTCTTTTCGTAGAAAACCGGGTTAGATAACAACCTGAAACAGCACATAAACACCCAGCAGCAACAGTCCACCGATTTTGGATATGCCACCTCGAGTCAGGTAACGCCAAAAAATAACTGTTGTAAGCAACAGGAAGGGAAGAATCTCTGTTAAGATTGTCATATCCACTGAAGGAGACGTCAACAAAAGCAAACCAAGAATAAGAGTAAGATTAGTCAAGTTAGAGCCAATAATTCCCCCCAGAGCCAAATTAATACGTCCCCGCCTAACCGCTGCCAAGTCGGTGGTAAATTCAGGTAACGATGTTCCGATTGCGACAACTTTTGCTCCAAGCAGTATCGGTGGAGCACCTAACATGACGGCGAGGTTAACACCCGAGGAAACAACCAACCGCGCAGCAATAATAACGCCAACCAAAGTAACAACCAACAACGCCAACACCTTGGTTTTGCTGCCCTGTTTGACTACAGCCGGACCGTCGTCCACTTCCACGGCGGGGGTTTTCTTTTTTGCCATCAAATACGTGCTGGCAACAAAGGTTCCCAACAAACAAGCGCCAACAATAGGACTTGAAACATTGAATATTACAAGAAACAAAGGAATCAGGGATGTTAGAAAGAGTATGTCTGTTAGGTCCATTAACAGGTTTGTGCAACAGGTTTTGAGGTAACCAAACATTCCAAGGATGCCAAAAACAGCGCCGATGTTGAAAACGTTTGAACCAAGTATGTCGCCTACGCTGATTCCAGGTTGTCCGTCAAGAACTGAAAAAATTGCCACAATTAGTTCAGGCACCGAAGTCAAAGTTGCAAGAAGAATAAAGCCTACAGACATTTCGCTTAAGCCTGTAAGTGCTATGAGTTTCTCTAACGCGTTTATTGTGTAATGGCTGCACAAAGCCAGAAGCACCAACGATAATACGAGAATCAACAACTCTACGATTAGATTCTCAATCAACGCAATGAAACCTAGAATATACTCTGTAAACAGGTTAGATATGTTTTACCAAAAAAGGAAAACAAAAAAATAAAACTAGGTTCGGGCGGCTGCTTGTTCTAAAGCAACCACACCAGGCAACTGTTTACCCATAAGGAACTCGATTAATGCACCGCCAGCAGTGCTGACATACGACATTTTGTCGGTTAGCCCCAACTTTTTGACAGTGGCAACTGTGTGTCCGCCGCCAATAAGCGAGTAGCCCTTAGAGTCTGCAACAGCCTGAAGAACAATCTCTGAG
>JBAZEV010000042.1:9070-17674 GCA_041653695.1 Bathyarchaeia archaeon | reverse complement strand
GCAAAGGTTTTGTTCCAAAATCGGTTGCGGCAGTAACGTCCAGAATCCTAGTGATGACCGTTGCAAACTATTACCTGTTACCAGTATTCTACTCGATGCCCGTATCATTTGTGGTCGGCATACTACCAGCGTTGGCAGTGATGAACGGCACACAGGTGCTAATCAACGTGATACCCGCACAGCTTGTGTATAACAGGCTTCGGGAAGGTTGGCTGTCGCGTTTGCAGGAACCAAAAACGTTTCAGCCGCCGTCAATCCAAACATAACGGTGGTGGACTGGGCGGGATTTGAACCCGCGGCTTCCGCCTTTTTCAGCCGTTTTGGGCTTGCGAAGGCGGCGTTCATACCAACTGAACTACCAGCCCATTCTCGTATCGTTTAAGCCATGAACATATTTAACATTACGGAAAAAGGGATACAGTTCAAAGTTGTGTAAGCATGTTACTTTTTCAGCCAGATGGGAAAATCTTGTTTTGTAAGTTATGAAAAAGTGCTAGTTACACATAAACAACGAAAAAAAGAGTTTTATGCTCAGGCTCTGTTTTGGTATAGTAAAATCTGGAGAATACAAACATGGACTGTGAGGAGCGCCCTGATTGGGATAGGTACTTTTTGGATTTATGTGAAGCTGTTTCTAAACGTGCCACATGCAACCGCGGAAAAGCAGGCTGCGTAATAGTGAAAGACAGAAGAATCATGACCACGGGCTATGTTGGTTCACCTGCGGGGTTGCCGCACTGTGACGAGGCAGGGCATGACATGCGGAAAATGTTAAACGAGAATGGAACCGTTTCGCAGCATTGTGTACGCACCCTTCACGCGGAACAAAACGCGATTATTCAAGCCGCAAAATTTGGGATATCATTGGATGGTTCCACGCTTTACTGCAAGATGACGCCGTGCCGAACCTGTGCCATGATGATAATTAACTCGGGCATAAAACGGGTAGTCTGCGAGAAGCATTACCACTCAGACAAGGATACAATAAAAATGTTCGAACTAGCAGGCGTAGAACTGGTCGTTATGACTAACCAAGTAGCAGAATACGACAACCAATAAGCACGCGTTTACATGCTGTTCTCTGAGGGTTGCCGCAACGTTTCATGAACAACAAACCTGATTACATGTTTATCGGTGCTGGCAAGCATATACTTTGCCAACCAGTCACGAAATATACTCCATTCCAGGGGGTAATCGGTGTTTGGGGCAACGTTTAGTCCAAGTTTTTTGGCTTTATCGATGTTTATTACCTCGTCATGGGTCTTGAACCCGCGTACGATGCCTTTGCTGATTTTTTTAGATTTTTCTTTGCTGTAACCGCAGTCATCCAAGATTTCGCGGATATACTCCTCCATCAAACTAAGCGACGCCAACGCATCCCGTATATCCACACCGTCAAACTTGTCTGCCAAAACCTTGTAGCTGTACGGCGCATCCTCCAAAGAGACCTCGTCAAAGAGTTCCGTAACAAACTGGTGAGCATCAACAACCGAGTTCGCAGAAACCGCGCCTTCCTCGCTTTGTGCCTGAGGGTCAAGCGGTGAAAGGTGGCTCATCATGCCCATTACTATCTGGTTTCCAGTTAACGCTAGTAATGTTCCGCCGCTTGCTGCGATGTGGGGAACAAAAACGGTGATTTCCTTGAATGTTTTACGCAATGCTCGGGCTACCTTGTATGAGGACTGCACTAACCCGCCGGGGCTGTTTACCAGAAAAAGCAGTTTTTTGTTTTGGGTCATGTTTTGTATTTGATTAATTGCCGTTTCCACGGCAAATTCTTCGGATAATCCCATCTGGGCGTTAACGGTTTTTGTTGGAGAAATCTTTATCCCAACGTATGGAGCGATGCACGCCATCACTACTGCGCCATGTTTTTTGCTGATTTCGTTTAACTGTTTTGTTAACACTGGGTCGTCTTCTTCGGCAACATCAATTATTTTGTTATACACATCTGTGGTTTTGTCCACAACATCTCCCCCCAAGAGAATCATTAATACTGTGTGTTTGCGGTGAATAAATTTAAGTGTTTACACTAAATTCTTCGTTGCAAAGCATATAATATTTGTTTAACAAAATACACGTTAGGAAGTGAACCAACATGAGTGACCCCGTAAAATTTTTTGAAGACAAACTAAACAACATGTGTCTAGCCGAACTGAAAGTCTACAAACAAAAACTAGACGCAACAATACAACAGATGATAATGGCTAACGAACCCAACGACAAAATCGCGCCCCTAATACTATACCGTGGCATACTGGAACACACAATGAAAACCAAAATGAACCAAAAATAGTAGTTTGTTAGTAGACTACTTTTTCCAGTTCACCGTTTTCGTTTGCATTTTTTATTTCTCGGGCAATTCTTCTGCCCATGTACATTCCTTCACCGTACTTCAGGTAAGAATACGGGTTGGTTCCGATGCCAACGTTGCTGCCTGCAACGATACGGGCAGAAATCTCAAACGTAACAATGCGCAAATCATCCGTGATAACGGTTTCAAGACAAAACGGACCAATAAGCCCCGGGTCAGCGATTTCTTTGGAAACCTTCACAACATTGTCGCCCATTCTGATGAGTTCAGGCAACAGGGATTCACGTGCAACTATCGGAAAGTTGCCAACAACAGTGTAAGTCGGGTTCAAGTTGATTTCAAGTTGTTCTGCTGCGGGGATTTTGCCGATGCTGTCCACGGTGGATTCGTATCTGCGGTCCATGCCCAGAAACTCGACCTCGTCGGTTAGGGGCGAATAGAAGTAAAGCGGGTAAACGTTTACGCCCACAACGTATTCCTGCAGATGAATATTGTCCAGATTCTCCTGCGTGATATGTCCCCGTTTAAGCATGTCTGCCGCCTTTTTATGAAACGACTGTGGCGAATCCGCCAAAAAGTAGCCTTTACCACCCATTGCACCTGGAAACTTGGCGATTACTAGGCTGTCGATGTCGTCGGGGGTTTCAAACGTTTTAGGCAACGTTAACCCAGCTTTTTGTAGCCATGTGCGCTGGGTGTCGCGGTCTGTTTCCCAGTATAGTAGTTCGCGGTTGCCAAAAAGGGGGATTCTCAGTTTTTCGATGATGTTTCGTGTTCCCACATACGCGTTAAACGAGCCATGCGGAACCAGAATCGTGTTTTTTTGCAGAAGCCTATTTTGCAGTTTGGTATCCAAAAGTTCGCTGAAGTCTTCGACGATTATCATGTCGTCGGTTACGGGGAATCGCCTGTAAACGATTTCGCTGCTTTTCTTGGTAACACAAACCGTGTTAAAGCCCTCTTCCTTTGCGCCCTTGAAGATGTTAAGCGCCGAATGTGAACCAAGAGTGCCCACACTGAGTTTTGTGTGGTCGTATTTGTCTAGGATGCCGTTGACTTCAGTTTTTGTTATCAAGTAACAATCATCTCAAGCTTGTTTTCTGCAACAGCTCGTTTAATCTCAATCGCAACACGCCTTCCAGGACCAACCGCCACGCCATACTTGTATTTCATATACGGCGAAGTCGGCTCCACACATGGACAACCAGGAATCCGCGGGCTCACATCAAAGATGTAAAACTCCAAATCCTTGTTAACCGCACCCTGCAACGCAAACAAACCAATCATACCAGGTGGATACTCTTTTTTGCAGATTTCAACAAACTTTTCGCCAGCGTCAAAGATTTTCTCTATCTGGGACTCACGCATGGTTGCGCCCATGTGCCCGATTTCAACGTTTTGTGTGGGCAGTTTTGCTTCCAGTTGCTCATCAGCTGGAAGGTCCAATACGCCGTCAAGGTTTGTTTGGATTCTACGGTCAAATCCGAGCAGGTCGATTTCGTCTGTTATTGGTGACCAGAAATAGTTTGCGTTGAATTTTGCTCCAACGATGTATTCTTCGATTACTGCCTGTTGGAGGTCTTCTCGTCGGATTATGCCTTTTTTTATTCTGTCTTCGGAACGTTTCTTGTATTCCTCTGGCGACGACGCGTAGAAGAATGCGCGTTCGATGCTGCGTTCTTTTTCGGGTACTTTTATGATTGCGAGGCGGTCGATTTCTTCGGGTGTCTTGAAGATTTTTGGCAGGTTCAAGCCCGCGCGTACTATGAGGTCGTATTGGTTGTTGGGGACGTTTCGTTCCTCGCTTCGTAACATGAAACGGTTACCCATCAAGGGGACCTCAAACTTTTGTTCAATGTTATCGTACCCAGTGTAAACAGAAAACGAGCGGTTAGGAACAAATATGGTGTTTAGTTCCCGTAGCCTGTTTTGGTTTTCCTGTTTTAGCAGGTCTGAAAACTTGTCCAAGAGTAATACGTGGTCGAACAGGTTTTTGTAATGTTTCATGTAAGTTTTTTCTCGACCTTTTTGGCAGATTACGACTACTTCGAATCCTTCCTGTTTCGCGCCATGACCCATCTCCAACGCGGAGTGGGAGCCTAATACGCCGATTCTTACGTTTTTGGGGTCGTATTGGGACAAGATTTTGTTGATTTTTTCGCGGTTCAGTTCTGTTCACCTATAAGTCTGTTTGATTACTTAACCGAATATTTGGGGGACAGTTTGCGCACCGCTCTTTGTCGATGCGGCTTCTATTTGCAGTCCATTCTAAAAGTGGTATAATAGATTTTCTGAGTTCTACACCATCATTGGTTAACGTGTATTCGACACGCGGCGGGATTTCGGCGAAGGATTCACGCTGGATTAAGCCTTCAGACTGCAGGTCTTTTAAGGTGTCTGAGAGTGTTTTGGGGCTGATTCCATGAAGGGTTTCCATTATCTGGTTGAATCGCAGTCGCCCGTTGTTGCCGATGGTGTTAATGATAAGAAGTGACCATTTTTTGCTTATGATGTCGATGACGCCTCTGAGGGGGCAAAGGCAGGTTTGGTGTTTGGTCATGGGGGATCACTTTCTTTTGGTATAGTGACTGTGAAACTATAAACTTGATAGTTTAAATACTTTCCTTTGAATAGTATTTGTGCATAGAATCGGAGGTGAACAAGAACATGACCGGAGACTGTTGCTGCGGAGATGGAGACTGCCACGACCACGGACCACGACGAGTACTAACCAAAGAAGAAAAACTCACACATCTCAAGAAATACAAAGAAGACCTCAAAAAAGAGCTCGCAGCCGTAGATGAAGCCATCGAGGAACTAAGCAAATAACACCCCAATATGTGGTGGGTTGCTTGGTTTTTTCCCTTATTTTATTCATAAAATAAATATCACAGGCTTTGTTTTTTGGTCGATTAGCCCTTTAAATCAGACATTTTGTGTTACTGGAACGAAACGCATAAATTGTGTATGACCGTTGTAAAAATCTGTCGGGAGGTAGCTCAGCTTGGTAGAGCTTCCGAGCCAGCCCAACATCTGGGCTGACGGAGACGCTGTAGAAGTCTACCCGTATGGTGGGCATCATTTAGCCTATCAAGCGTACAGAAACCGGACTGTCGCAGGTTCAATTCCCGCCCTCCCGACCACCTGTTTGCTTTTGTGGTGTTTGTGAAGCAGGCAAAAAGGGACACAAACAATACCGTATATTAAAAAGGTAATAACAGCTTTTTTTGGAAAACTGTAAAAAACTTGACTGAGAGTATATTAGCATCGTAAACGTTACAGACAATTAGAACAAAAAAATAATCTAGGAACCACGCCGTATGTCGCAGGAAGTTTTGGTCAAAGCAGAGGGTTTAACCAAGAAGTTTGGGGACTTTGTTGCAGTGGACAGCATAGATTTCGAGATTTTCAAGGGTGAAAACTTTGGGTTTCTTGGCCCTAACGGCGCAGGTAAAACCACGACTATGAAGATGTTGCAGACTGTTTCGCCGTTGTCTGGTGGAAAGTTATCGTTGGCGGGTTTGGATGTTTCAAGGCATGGGCGGGAAATCAAGAGCGTTGTTGGTGTTGCTCCGCAGGAGGATAATTTGGACCCTGATTTTACGGTGTTTGAGAACCTGACCGTTTACGCGCGTTATTTTGATGTTCCCGCGGAGAAGGCAAAAGCTAAGGCGGATGAGTTGCTTCGGTTTATGCAGCTTGACGAAAAACGGGACGTTGTTATTGCTGCGCTTTCTGGTGGTATGCGCCGCAGGTTGATTCTTGCCCGCGCCCTGATGAACGACCCCCAGATACTCATACTGGACGAACCAACCACGGGTTTGGACCCGCAGGCGCGTCACCTTATTTGGGACAAGATAAAGAGCCTGCAAAAAAGCGGCGTTACGGTTATTTTGACCACCCATTACCTTGACGAGGCTTCGCAACTTTGTAACCGTTTAATTATCATGGATTATGGGAAAATTATCGAGAAAGGCACACCCGCGGAACTGGTGAAAAAACATGTGGGTGAAGAAGTTCTTGAAGTGTTGCACAGCGATGAATCCATGAGTTGCCTGAAAAAGATTTTCCCACAAGCCCGAATTGACGTTATCGGGGATAAGATTCAACTGTTTGCCAACAAACCACGGGGAACATTGGCTAAGGCGTTGGATGATGCCCAGTTCAAAGGCGGTGTGATACGTGATAGCAACCTTGAAGACGTCTTCTTAAAGCTGGCTGGAAGAAGCCTGAGGAATGGACAATGAGCAAACTAACAGAACTGTTCAGGGTACCCAAACTAACATACAGGGTTGGAAAGGTTTGGCTACGAAACAAGGACGTTTTCATGAAAACCTACAAAACCAACTTTTTGCCTTCGTTGATAGAGCCGATTCTGTACCTGCTTGCGTTTGGTTTGGGTTTAGGAGGCTTTGTCCAGTTAATCGACGGGCAACCATACATCAACTTCATGGCACCAGCAATCATCGGCATTTCGATGATGTTTTCCTCGTTTTACGAGTGCACATACGCCTCGTTTGTTCGGATGTACTTCCAAAAAACGTTCGACGCAATAATCGCAACACCCGTAGCCATCGAGGAAGTCATAACAGGCGAAATCCTTTGGGGCGCAACACGAAGCATGATAAACTCCACCATCGTGCTCGGAGTTTTGGTGGCGTTTGGGTTAATCACGTCCCCGCTTCTGCTGTTCATACCCGCGGTGGCGTTTCTGGTTGGTTTACTGTTCGCGGCAATCGGCATGTGCTTCACCGCAATCGTGCCAAACATCGACTCATTCAATTACCCAGCATTCCTGTTCATTACACCCATGACACTGATGAGCGGAACATTCTTCCCATTAACTTCGCTGCCGCAGTTTCTGCAGATATTCGCCCAGATATTTCTGCCACTAACCAACGCAGTCGCAGTAACCCGAGGACTAGCACTTGGTAGCTTCGAGGCATCGTTACTCCTTAACTTGGCTTGGATGCTTATACTTGCACCAATCTTCTGCATACTAGCAGTAAACCTCATGAAACGAAGACTAATCAAATAAAATAATTAATATCTTCAAATACAGTCATCTGTTATAACCGATTTATATGCCACAAAAATGGTCTAATCCGCGATTACCATAAAAGAAGTCAATCAAAACATTTTATCAAACAACAAAAATTAAGAACAACTTCACAAGACCTATAAGAAGTAAAAGAGGAGGGGGTACAAAATACAAGGTTTTATTTTGAATATTCACTCACAAAATTGGGAAATTTGTAGAGATCACGCTATTTTTGGAGTGAGAAAAGGTAGTAATCGTTATCCATTTCAGGAAGGGGATATTTTTCTAGTTAGAACAACAGGTAAAGAATATGGTGTTAGAGGAATATGGGTTTTTAGAAGGCAAGAAAGAGTAAAGGAAGAAACTGAAGTTCCGTGGGATGGCGCTGAATATGATTTGATTCTTCATTTTGAGCCATTGATTCTTGAATTCGCTCAAGAGTTTTCAGAGGAGTTTACGGGAAAATCAAAGTATTCGGAAAAAGTCAAGATAAACGCATTAAGGATTGCAGGTTCCGTAATTCGTCTCAGTAATTCTGAAATCAAAGTATATGTTGAAGCAATATTAAAAGAGAAAAAAGATGAACTTGGGCAGAAAGCAGAATACTTAGGCAAGAAGATTGTTATCTCAGAATTTTTAAAGGAAATGGTCTCGGATGCCAAGAAGACAAGAGAAAAGAAAATTGAAAAAAATCAAAGGCTTCTTTATGCAATTGAAGATTTAGTAGGCGACCCTATAAACTTTAGAGGCATGGTTTATGCACCGATGAACGAGGCAGGAGTAATACTGCTCTTTTCTAAGATTATGGACGATTTAGGTATCTTCTATGAGTCTAGTCCATCTAAAGGAATTGACATGATTGGAAGAATGAGAACGGAAAAAGGGTTAAAGAGAATATTTATCGAGTTTGAATTCAATAGCAAGAATTTTGTTACACACAAACATGACCCAAAACTATGTGACCTGATTGTGTGCTGGGAACACGACTGGAAAGATTGCCCGTTAGAAGTTTTTTCGCTCAAAGACATAATCTCAACACTTACGCCATAGGGATATTCTAGTGTAGTCAACAAAAGTTGACTGGCCCATATCCGTTGTTTGGTCAAGTAACCTTTACAAAAATGCCTTTACGGTTTTCAACAAAACCAAAGTATGGGTTTAGGTAATGAACAAAGCAATACCAGAATTCCCAAAATACAAGTATTGGCCGTGATTTTTGTTGCAACCGTAACTGCAATATTATATAAGA
>JBAZEV010000042.1:4964-9060 GCA_041653695.1 Bathyarchaeia archaeon | reverse complement strand
CTAGCCAAAACGCCAAACTGGCGTTGATACCCAGAACATGGTTGTAGTCTAATAGTAGTTCATTGTTGAAAACCACATTTTTTCAGAAAAACAAAGCAACGACAAGTTTCAGGTGCTAAGTTGGAAAAAGTTATAACCGAACCGATGGGATAAAACAAAGCACGTTGACACTCCCAGCCATACCAATCGAGGCAATAATGGTTCTAATAATAATCGTAGTCGGGTTCATAATCTTCCTGCTACTACCAGCACTGCTGGAACTACGAAAACCCAAAGACGCAGGACCACGCAAAATGCCTCAAACAGGCAAAAGTGAAGCAGAAAACTGACGGCAAACAGGAAATGTTAGTTGGCGCCGCCGGAAGGGCTCGAACCTTCGACCTACGAGTTAACAGCCCGTTGCTCTACCGAACTGAGCTACGGCGGCTCATTCAACCATACGAGGTGGTACCGCTATTTGAGAATTTGTGGCACTATTTAAGTTTAATCGACCCAACCCATTGAACATAAAAAATCGACCACAAAAACAGCCAAAACAGGACTAGACCAGTTCAGCTTCAAGGTAAGTCTCAAAGGCTTCTACGACACGAACACTAGCAAAACGGCCCATCAGCAGCTCAGATGTTTTAACCACAACGGGTTTGTAACCAAAATTACGGCCAACCCAAGACTCCCCCTTACCGCGTTCATCAAACAGGACTTCGCCGCTCCAGCCAACCCATGAGCGGTTTTGTTCAAGCCAAACCTGACTGCACAAGGCGGTCATTTCGCGGCTTCGGCGGTTCAACTCGGTGGGTGGTATTGGAACCAGTTTTGCTGCTTCGGTGTTGGGTCGGGCAAAAAACTTTGAAATGTTAACAACATCAGGTTTAACATCCAAAATCAGTTGCTTAGTATTCTCGAACGCCTGTTTGGTTTCAGATGGAAAACCAACAATAACGTCTGTGGAAACCGTAACCCGTGGAAGCTTAGCCCTAAAAAAGTCAACAACCCGCTTAAAATCAGCCACGGTGTAGAAACGGTTCATAGCCCCAAGAACCGCGTCGTCCCCGCTTTGAACAGGCAAATGCAAAAACTGGAAAACTTTCTCAGAACCAAAAACTTCGACAAGCCCATCCATCAGGCCCAACACATGGTCGGGGTTCATCATCCCAACGCGCACACGAAACTTGCCATCAACCGCGCAGACACCCTGCAACAGAGCAGGCAGGTCAGTTCCTATATCTTTGCCGTAACACGCCGTATCCTGAGAAGTCAACCAAAACTCCTTGAAACCCAGACTTAAATCATGTTTTACACGTTGCACGACCTCATCAACCGTGTAGCTGCGGAGTTTACCGCGGGCAAAACGCACACAACAGTATGCACAGCGGCCCAAGCAACCATAGTTAACTGGAATAATACTCACAACGGGATTAACCGAAACCCTTGGAAGAACCAAACCGGGACTAGAACCACAGTCCAAGCAGACAACGTGTTCACCAGCCAACACGCGGCGAACCAAGTCAACAACCAACATTCCAGGCGCAGCCCCCGCAACAGCATCGAAGGCGACTTCACGTTCTAGGCGCTCAAAATTAATCAAAGGCAAACAACCGGTCACTACAAGCAGTTTACTTGGTGGAACACGATGCAAAATTTCCAGGATACGGTTCTCGGTAGGAGACTTCACGGCACACGTGTTATACACCAAAACTTGGGCATCCTTGGCGTCTTTGACCAAAGTAAAACCTGCATCTGCCAAACAGCCAGCGATGACCTCGCCATCTGCAAGGTTTGCTGAGCACCCAAAACTTTTAACGTAAACTCGTGCGGTTTGTTGTGTCATCCAAGTTCAGCCCAGTATATGATGTAGTTGGAGAAGTAGATTTTCCAAGTTACAGGTTTTTTATCGTGTGTGGAAAACATAAAGATATTGTAGTCGTGGTTTTTTACATGGAGGTGTGTTGCATCAAAAACAGCGCCATGCAAAGCTTTATAAATAGTTGGTTGTTCATGTTTGAATCATATTTGTATCTTAACATTAAGACATATAAGACTAGAATACCGAATGCGTAGTCAATTGTTCCAACGGAGAAAGAAAAATGAAACTAATCACACTACACCTTCCAGAACCATACATTCTAGCCTTAGATAACCTTGTTGACGAAAAATATTACCCAAACCGAGCCGAGGCAATCCGCACAGCGGTAAGAGATCTGCTCAGCATCGAAGCATGGGGGAAGAAACGAAGTGGTTAGACCAATCGAAAAACTAGTAAAACTGCAGCAACCAAAGGACCTCACCAAACTAACAGTAGACACCATCGAGGTCTTCCCCGCAACACTCAGACTGGACTTACCCAACCTTGAACCATGCACAGAAACACCGATGACAGTCCACATCGAGTTAGGCCTAGACCAACTCGAAACAGACGAGTAAACACCCCTTTCTTTTGTTAAAAACTACTTCTAAAACGTAACGCGGTACGACCAAGCCTAGTTTTCCAAGGCACCGCACCACCAGCCGCAAACACGGCACCTTTCTTTATTGCTTGGGCGATTTCGTCAACGTCCGGGTCAGCGTCCACAACGGTGTAGGCAGAACCAATTTCTGGAGCATAATGTGAGTCGCTTCCACCAGTTTGGGGCAACTGCAGGCGTTCAGCAAATTTTCTGCTGTAATGTGTTAAAACCGGAAACATAAACGAGGACGCGTTAATCACTTCAACGGCGTCGTAATAGGTTACTTTTCGGGTCGCAGGCGACTTGTAAAACGCAGTTGGATGCGCCGCAACAGCCACACCACCCGCTTCATGGATTTTTTCGATGGTTTCTTCCATGCCCAACCTCGAGGGAATAGGCGTGGTTACGTTGATGCCAAGAAGGTGCCCGTTCAAGGTAGAGACTTCAATTCCAGGCACAACAAGGATTTCGTTTGTTCTTAGTTTAAGTGCGCCTTCCACGGTGTTGTGGTCCGTAACTGCCACGCCGTCCAATCCACGTTTTTTGGCGTACCGGATTAACTCGTCAAAGGTGATAAACGAGTCACCCGAATAACAGGTGTGAACGTGCAAGTCAATTTTCAGACCCAAAAATGTCCCTTCAACCTTTAGATTTATGCAACCGCGCCCGTGCTTGCTCCAACTGGGCTTGCAGCGTTTCTTCGTTTCCTTCAATTTTGGTGAACAACGGCTTAGCTTTACCGATTACATGGTTTGGGGGTAACTCTTTTTCTGTTTCAGTCCACCGCTGCTCATGCACAGAACCCTCCAAGTTAAGCAGTTGCCACAGGTTCTCGGATGTGAACGGGATAAACGGCTCCAGTATTACCGCGAGCTGCTTCACGATTTGAGCCGCAACATACAACGTGTTTGCTGCGGTTTGGGGCTGGGTTTTGAGTGTTTTCCATGGTTCCTTTTCGTTAAAGTAACGATTGCCAAGGTGACTAAGGCTGATTGCGGTGCGAAGTGCTTCTTGGAGTTTGAATTGCTCCATGTTTTCTTGGGTTTTACAGATGATTTCTTTTGCTTCTTTGAGTGTTGCGGCGTCTGTTTCGTCTAGGCTGCACGGTGTTGGTATGGTGCTGTTGAATTGTTTGTTTATGAAAGTTAACGTCCGGTGTATGAAGTTTCCAAGGGTGTCGTTCAGGTCTGAGTTTACTTTTTCAAGCAGGGTGGTCCACGAAAAGTTTGTGTCTTTTACTTCGGGTCGTATCGCCAACAGGGAGTACCGCCAGTAATCTGCGGGAAACAGTTCCAATGCTTCGTCTACCCAGATGCCGATTCGCTTGCTTTTAGAAAACGCTTGACCGTCAAACATTAAAAACTCGGTGGAGTGCACGGTCCAAGGCAGATTATAGTCCTCGTGTGTCGCCAAAAGCAACGCGGGCAGGATAACTGTGTGGAAGGGGATGTTGTCTTTTCCGATGAAATACAATGTTTTGGCTTGTTTGTTAAACCAGTATTCCTTCCATTGTTCTTCTTTGCCCAGCCGCTGGAAGTACTGAATAGTAGCAGAAACGTACCCCAATACGGCTTCAACCCAAACATAGATGGTTTTGTCTTCAGAACCCGGAAACGGGGACTGGATACCCCACTTGTTATCCCGCGTAACGG
>JBAZEV010000042.1:0-4954 GCA_041653695.1 Bathyarchaeia archaeon | reverse complement strand
GTAACGGGTCGAGGCTTCAGACCTTCTTTTAACAGGTTCAAGGTGAAGTTTCGGGCGTTGTCGGGCAAATTCGGGTTGTTTTCGATGTAATCCTGAAGTTTCTGGGTTAGTTTTGGTAAATCAAAATACCAGTGTTTTCGTATTTCAACAGTTGGAGAACCCCCACAAATAGCACATCGGGGCTGCAAAAGGTTCGTAGGCTCAAGCAACGTTCCGCATGCATCGCATTGGTCGCCGCGTGCGCCTGTGTCTTTGCATGTGGGGCAGGTGCCTTCCACGAATCGGTCGGGCAGGAAACGGTCACATTTTTGGCAGTATAGTTGCTCGGTTTCCTGTGTGAATATGTACCCGTTTTCGTAGATTTTCAATAAAAAGTCGTGCACAAACTGTTTGTGAACAGGGTTTTCTGTGCGTGTGTAGTTGCTAAAAGCGATTCCCCACCGCTCAAAAAGGTCTGAGATTTGGGCATGTGTTTGGTCAGTTAACTGCTTGGGCGGGATGTTCAGACGGACGGCTTCGATTTCTATGGGTGTTCCATGCTCATCAGAACCCGTCACGTATACTACTTCGTGTCCCTGCAGCCTGTAGTAACGGGCTACAACATCCGCTGAAAGGATAGAACTAACAATGTTGCCAAGGTGTGGCACATGGTAAATGTACGGCCACGCAGAAGTGACCAAAATCTTAGTAAACGCAACGCACCTCCAGATACCTTCCCAAATACAACATTTTCCTTACCAACCATATGTACTTAAAGACAACGGAAACAGAAAACAGCAAAACAAATTGAATGATAAAACAGTTCACCTAAAACAACAACCACAACAAAATCACCAACAGAATGACAAAAAACAAACCAAAAACGTGAAAAAGGATGGCAGCACATAAATTATAACCAGAAAAAAATGTTAATAAAAACACTAAGCGAATGGAACAGAATCATCCACGAAGGCACAGGTTTTATTTTCAATGATTTTGGAACTCAGTTTCCAGGAAAGTCTCCAACATGGAACACAAAAGATTTCAACAAACTTCACAGCGGGTCATGTAGTTACGTCAAGACAATGACATATACATCTAACGGAAAGCTTACCAAACATTTCTTTGAATCTAAGCATGAAGCAATTGAATGGTTAAAGAAAAACAGAAAAAGAGAACAGTATTCATTTTGCACTCATTGCAAACCTTAATTAAAAAACCATAGTCATAAAATCAGCGTTAACAATGAACACATAAGCCCATCGAAAAGAACACATACAATGTATTGTTTAAAATCCGCCCATTTTAAAATATCTATTATTACAAATACTCAAATAACCTCTATTAAGCCAAGGATGAAACAGCTACTCAATTGTCGCCCGAAAATCTTTAAACACACCCTCAAAAACTGCAGCAACTACAGCTGTAACATAATCATCAGAATCGACAGCTTTTTTCTTTTCGCGTTCAGCAATATCGGCAGTTAAACCGAAAACCGCTCGCCAAAATTCTTTACTAGCCATTTTTTCACCTCCAAATTCTATTTCATTGGATTTAATATATAACGCAAGAGATTTATGTTAATATGTGCATAATAAACATCTGGAAGCGCATATATTGCAAAAGATAAGGCAGTCATTGCACATTAATCTAGAAGAATTATTTGAAATTAAAATACCAGCACTAAAAACAAAAGGGAAAAACACAAATATACTAATTCTTGAAACCCTTGCCACAGAGGGGCCCCTCCTTAAATACGATGTATACAAAAAACTGAAAGACAAGGGGATAAAGGATTATTCAACAATAGCACGCAGAATTGACAACTTAAGAAAGAAGGGGTACATAGACAACGCAGACACAAGGAATACAAAAAGAGGGAAACAAGAACCTGAAACAAGATATGGACTTACATGGAAAGGATTCATCACAAGTCTAGTCAGCAATAATGTTAGAAAAAATAGTCTAGAAGTAATCGAAAAAAATGTTCTTTTAGCATTCCCAGAAAAAGAGTTTGCTTTACTGGTTATAAAAGATGTTTTTACTCAAGAAGAAGTTGAAACAATAGCGAATTGTTTAATCTATGGCTACCTCAAAGCAATTCCCAATCTTGAGAGCATCAACGAAAAAGACTTTTGGGTATGGATTCCACAAGCTCTAAAAGAAATTCCATACCAAGAAATAGACTTAAAAATGTTGGAAAAGAAGGACCTATTCAAACTTCTAGACAATCCAAAAATATTATCATATTTACAAGCTAGAATACTTCCATTAGTACCAGAATATAAAAAACAAATCGATGTTATTGCCTCGATTTTAACAATAGCATGCCAGATTGCAGAATATATTAAGGAATTGAACCCTGAAGATAACCCATCAGAGAAGCTCAAAGAAAAACTAAAAATTTTCAATATCCAAGAGAAATTATTTGAATTAGAAACAGTAGCGGAATAACAAGATTACAAATTCATTTCAAAATAATAAAGCATGTTAGATATTCAAAGCATAACAAGAATAATAATGTCATTTCAGATTTTAGCAAATGAAGCGTAAAAGCATTTTTGTAAAGGTTTCTTGACAAGAACATTGTTTTTCAATCTCAGGTGTTGTAAATAATTCCTGTCTGAAGGCTGTCGATGTTTGCGGAAAACTATTCAATACCTCAGTTCATTACTGTGGGAAGAGGAATCCATTAATGGATAACAGCGAAAACACAGGGAACAAAGCTGGGCGTTTGGTTGTCTTTGATGTAGAGGGCATCCTGATACCCAAGAACCGTTACATTCTGTTTGAGTTATCCAGAAAAGTCGGATTTTTTGGGTTCATAAAAATTCTTGTTTATGGACTTTTTTATGAAACAGGGTTGATGCGTCTGGATTCTGCGTTGCGAAGATTATTTTCGTTGTTCAAAGACTTGGACTTGGAAGAGTTTTTGCAGATTCACAAAAACATACCGTTAATGCCTGGAACAGAACAGGTTTTCCAGACATTAAACAAGAAGGGTTACCGCACCGCGTTGATTAGTTCGGGGCTTCCAACGCAGGTTGTGCAGGATTTTGCCAACAGATTGAATGCGGATTATGCGGTTGGTTTGGAACTGGAGATAGAAAACAACCGTTTGACGGGTAAAATCGGCGGGGATGTCATCAACAAAGATGGCAAAGCAACTGTTTTGAAGCGGATACTGGAAAAAGAAAACATAACCCCAAACGAGTGTGCCATGGTTGCGGATGACCGTAACAACGCTTCGATGTTTGCTTACTGTGGCCTACGAATTGGTTACAACCCTGATTTTGTTTTAACCGCGAAATCTGATTTTGTTACCAGAGGCGCATTAACAGATGTTTTGCCCCCGATAACAGGAGAACCCCCAGCCGCTGACCACGCGAAGCTGACAAAGAGAAAGGGGTTAAGAGAACTGATTCACATGGGCAGTTTTCTGTTAACATTTGTTTGCATATACATCACAGGAAACAGTTTGCTGGCGTGGCTGATAATCGCTGTTGCAGCAGTTTACACGGTTTCTGAGCTTGCCCGAGTACGCGGAAAAAACATCCCCATAGTTTCGGCGATAACGTGGACAGCGGCAAACAAAACTGAACTCTACGAGTTTGCAACCGCACCAATCCATTTCGCGTTAGGCATCGCAGTTTCGTTACTGGTGTTCCCAGCACCAATAGCTTACGCGGCGATTACAGTTTTAACGCTCGGTGATGGCGGCGCACACATATTTGGTATGCAGTTTGGAAGAACCCGCCTACCATACAATAAGGGAAAGAATCTTGAGGGAACAGCCAGCGGTTTTCTATTAGCGTTTTTGGGTGCAATGATTTTTATTGACCCAACACACGCGTTAATTGCGGCTGCGGTTGGAATGTTCATTGAAAGTTTACCGTTACCCATTTACGATAACCTAACGATGCCTTTAGCTACTGGACTGTTACTTTGCCTAGTTCCGTAACCGCCCAAACGGGTAATTACGATAGAATTAAAAGATTGCATGCAATCAAGTAGATACGATACGGCAATTGACAGCCCTCAACTTGAATGATTTAACGGAGTTTTCTCTGCTTGGCAGATTCAGATAAAATTGAGTATAGACCTATCTCTGTTCGTGAAGCCCTTACAGAAATGAAAGACATCTCAGAGGTAATGATAGACCTAGCATATTCAGCTGCATTGTTCAACAGTGATGAACTCGCAGAAGAAGTTTTGGAACTAGAAGAAAGAGTAGACGTCCTAGATTACATAATAGACATGAACACCATGCTTGCAGCCCGCGACGCCGAAGACGCCGAACACCTCACAGCGGTAACAACAGTAGCGGCTGCAACAAACAAAATCTCAGACGCCGCAGCAGACATCGCAGCCATTGTTCTAAAAGACATCAGAATTCACCCAATTGTAAGAAAGGCATTCGAACAAGTTGAAGAAAGGCTTGCACGGGCAATAGTTAAACCAGACTCGATACTGGTAAACAAAAAACTTGGAGACCTAGAGTTAGCCGCCAAAATAGGCGTTGACGTTATAGCGATACGGCGAAACAAAGAATGGATAATAGACCCCGAAGAAAAAGTAAGACTTCAGAAGGGTGACGTGTTAATCGCCAGAGGCGCACCTCATGGCGTTGATGAGCTAAAAGACGTAGCGTCAGGTAAACAAAAACAGTTAGAAGAATAAAAAGGTAAGAATCGAAGTGCCATTAACTGAAGAGCATTCCAAAAAAATTGTTGACAAATTAGTACTGCTTAAAGATACATCAGAACTGATGATAGACCTTGCGTACTCATCGTTGCTTCTTAACAGCCAATCATTAGCAGAAGAAGTCGAAGCCCTAGAGGATTACATGGACAACCTGCACACAGAGTTTGAACTCCTAGTACTGTCCAGCGGTTTTACACCAGAAGAATCCAAAGACTTTCTGGGATTAATCCGCCTAGGAGTAGTTACAGAAAAAATTGCGGACGCAGAAAGT
>JBAZEV010000041.1:7444-18261 GCA_041653695.1 Bathyarchaeia archaeon | reverse complement strand
GCCGACGAACCCGCAACACTAAGAGACGAACTCGAAACAGAAGCAACAAAAATAGCTGCCCCAAACCAGGAACAAACCATGGGAAGCGTTCCGGTTGACCACGCTTTTAACGTGAAAGGTGTTGGCGCTGTTGTTTTGGGTCTTGTTGCGGATGGTGTAATCAAAAAACATGACACACTTAACGTGTTGCCTGGAAACAAAACAACCCAGATTCGTTCCATCCAAAAACATGACGAAGAATTTGATTCAGCCTACGAAGGCGACCGCGTCGGGTTGGCGCTTAAAAACCTCAAAGTAGACGATGTGGACCGCGGTACGGTGTTAACAACTGACTCCACGGTTAAACTGTCTAAAACAATCAAAGCAACTGCTTCTTTGGTCAAATATTGGGGCACACCTGTTAAGGCGGGGATGGTTTTGCATGTTGGGCATTGGATGCAGGTTATAAACTGCAAAGTAGACGAAGCACCCGACAACGGTGACATGCGCAAACCAACATTGACCCTGAGCCTAGAAAAAGACATAATCTACCGACCCAACGATACAGCCGTTTTGATGTATCTGGACGGCGGAAAACTACGGGTAATGGGCACAATAGTTTTGCCCTAGTATTATAGGTCTCTCGTTTTTTATGAACTATCAAATGACTCTTTGTGTAACTGTTGTTATTCTAATAAAATTATCTGGAATTGTTTACTGGTTCGTTTTTTAGTCTGCTCTAAGTTTTCCCTATGGCATTTTTGAACGTTGTGAAATCCCTTTTTTCCAGTCCACTTGCAAAAAGCTTCAGCAAGTCATTTTCGTCGCTAGGTTCTGGGGTATGTCTGTCTGGTTCCAAAACTTCATTGAACTCATACTCATTAATATCTGATTTAAAGTAGAGCCACCCAAAACCAATTCCAAATCGGTGTAAATCAGGTGAAAGTTCAGTAGGCGGTTCATCAGTTATTCTATCTTCTACTGTTTCAACTACAAGGTAAGAATAATGCGCACCTTTAGAGTGTGAAGCAGCCTCAAAAACCCAAGAATTATCCATCTGTGGTCGATATCGTTTGAGTTCATATGTGGTCACAACAACATCCCGATGTTGTAAATATTCATATGTGACAACTTCAACTGAAACGATATCTGGTCGTGACCAATGACCACTGTTCCGTTTCCATTTTCTAGGGTTTCCAGTTACAACAATCCAAGCTTGTCCACCATCCTGTTGAATATCTGCAACTCGGTTCTTCCCAAGCCATTTTTTCAACTCTAAATAGAGTTTGCTTTCGTCTTTAACTAAAACTCCTTTTGGTGGTTTAATCTTTTTTTCTTCAATGAGCTCTAGACTTCTTGCAACACTTCCTCCGCGACCTCTTTTTATTTGAATGAGGTTGTTGTCTAACAGCTCTTTTCGATATTTCCAAAAATCTTCAGTTGAAAAGCCAGCTGGTCTCAATTTATATCTTACACTGAGATTTGTCACAAAACTTCCATCTTGAGGAATCAAATCCCATAGTTTTTTTGCTTGAGTTGAAAGGGAGTCTACATTATTTTTATTTTTCCTTTCTGGTGTTGGTACCTCTGAAAAGAGAGCCAGTCCACCCGTACGACCTTTTTTACCTTTGACTAATCCATGGTTCACAAGTTCGGCGGCTACATCCCCGTATTGTTCTTCATTAAGATGCGTACTTGCAATAATATCCTGTTTATTGACATCTTTATTTTTAGATAGATACTCATAGACTTTAACCGCATTTACGCTTAATTGACTTTTATTGGAATCCATGAGAAACTCCAATTATGGTTATTACGTTCATTTTATAAAGCCTTCTTTCATAAAATTTGAAAATAACATCGTTTTATGATGTATTAAAAATAAAAGGCAATTATCTTTAGGGCTTTTCTCACTTAATGTCTGTAACGGTCAATAAAACTAATTTGTGGGTTAAAGTATTGAATTTGCAGTAATTTTATTTTGGATGTTTTGTTTTCTTTATAATCCTCATTCTTCTTATCTAGCCTATCGTCGTTTTTTCCATCATTAATGCGTCGATGCCGTCGCCGTAGAAATTCTTTTTTACTTTAACCTCTTCTAACCCCAGTTTTTTGTAAAGCTCTATGGCGGATTGGTTGTCTACTCTGACGTCTAACCGCAGTTTTGGGATACGTTTTTCGCGGCATTCTGACTCAAGAAACATGATTAACACTTTGGCAAAACCTTGATTTCGGTTATCTGGGTGAACTGCAATCGATAAAATATAACCAAAACGGTTAGTGCCAGCAATTATGGCATAACCAACTATGGAACCTGTTAAGTCTAAAATCACGAAGAAGCCGTCTTTGAATTTGTGCAGGTAATACAAAAACAGTGTAACTGGAAACCTGTCAAAAAAATCGAACGAAGCAGCCTCGATACGGATTATGTCTGGTAAATCCTGTTTTGTTGCTTTCCTGATTACGGTTCCAGCGGGTGTGTCCACGTTACGGGTTCTCCAGTTCTTTTTCTTGTGTATGTCTGTATTAAATCAAACTTTTTGGCATTCGCTTTTTTGATAAAAAATACGTGATTTGCTTATAGAAAGCTCCGCCGCTAACCGAATTGTATTTTTGGTTCTAAACACGTTCACTGTTTCAAACATTATAAACCTTGAGTCTGACCCGTTGCCCGCTTCTTTTTGAGTAACACAAAAATGGCGATAACCACCAACACGACAGCAACAACGCCCAGAACATACCAAATAGTAGAATCAACGTTTGACACTATTTCTTGTTTGATTGTCCCAAAGTTCATGACCAAAATGTTACCGCCTGACGACTGCAAAACTCTTTTCCATCTGTGCCGATGCTTGTTAACTCGCTACTGCTTGTGTTTTCAATAAAGGGTGTGGTGAATGTGATGTTACCATTATTTGTAAGATGCATCTTTGCGGTGGCTGACTCTGTTTCCAACATTAACCCTCGGGCGTACAATTCTGCATCATTTGCGATGTTTACGGCTCCGTCTCGGTTAATCAAGGACGTTGACTCAAACACCATTTTTCCAAAATTAAAGAAACACCAAATATGGTTTTGCTTTCTGAAAAAAGAAACTAAAAAATTGGATTTTGAGGTCCCCAAAAAAGGGCCTCAATCATTTTGTATTGTTGTGTTTAGAATGGCAGTTTGAAGCGGCCTAACTTCTTTTTCTGAGTTTTCAGGAATGCGCTGTCAACACCAGTTATTACGACCATGACGCTTGCTTTGCCTTGGAGTGCTGGGTCTACTCTGGCTCCCCAGATGATTTTGGTGTTTGGTGGCATGTATCGTTTGATTAGTTCTCCTCCAGTGTGGACTTCTTCGAGGGTCATGTCTTCTCCGCCAGCGATGTGTATTAGTACTCCGCGTGCTTTGGTGATGTCTTCAACGTCCAACAGGCGTTCGTTTATTGCTCGTTCAACTGCATGTTCGACTTTGCCATCTTCTTTTCCGGTTCCAATACCGATAGATGCCAATCCTGCATTGTGCATGATTGCTCTCAGGTCTGCATAATCTAGGTTGATTAAACTGGCTGATGTGATTGTTTCAGTTACACCTTTAACGAATTTTCCGATGGTTGTGTTTGCTACACCTAACGCTTCTTTGAATGGAAGGTTTCCTGCAAGGTGGTTGAGTCGGTCGTTGTCGATTATGACAACTGTATCACAGTATTGTTTTAGTTGCTGAATTGCAGCTTTGGCTGCGCCCATTCTTGCTGTTTCAATCTGGAATGGAAGAGTTGCTACACCAACGACTAGTCGTGGTACTGAATCGTTTTCAAATTTCTTGTGTAACTGTCTGGCAAGTTCTACGATGCCTCCTGTTCCGGTGCCTCCACCTAGACCTGCTACGAGGAATACGATGTTTGATCTGTCAACTTCGCCGAAGACTTCTTGAATGCTTTCTTGCATTGCTTGTTCCCCAACTTTTGGGTAGCCTCCACAGCCGAGGCCTTTGCATGTTTTTTCGCCTATCAAAATTCGTCTGTCTGCAGAGCTGATGCTGAGGTGATTTGCGTCAGTGTTTACAGAGAGGAGTTTTCCGCCGGTTACGCCTTCTTGTTTTACCCATGAGATGATGTTACATCCTGCTCCGCCAATGCCCACAGCCATTACTGTAGGTTTTGAGGATGCTGCTAATTGTTCTAGTCTTTCTTGATCCGCGCGCATGTTTGCACGTGCGAGGATTAACTGTCTTTCTAAATCTTTTAAATCATTAGTTGTTTGTGACATTTGATGTTCCCCACGGTTGCTTGTTTTGTTTCATTATGGTTATCAGAGTGGATGGAAGATATAAATATTACGTCTTAAGACATCAGATATTTGTATGGTTCAAAAAACAACCAAAAACCATATGTCCAAAATTGATATATTTCAACAACAGAAATGTTTGTTAAATCCTAAAAAACCTCAACTAATTGAGGCAAAAACAATGGACAAACTAGAGCTAATGAAAAACTTCGCAAGCACATTTGTCGGAGACGACTTCTACCTGATAATCAGATCAGACGACGCCGCAGTTTTAGTTCACACGATCGAAATAATACAGAAAACTGATGACACATGCCAACTCAAAGACATATCAATCGGAGAATACTTCTTCCGCATACTAGCGGTGGATGTTGATAACAATCAGGCATACATTTTGTGCAACTGGAGCGAACAACTATTGCAGAATCTGTTAACACAACGCCTCAGGGCTAAAGAAGCAGGCTTTAACAGAATTGTGATGTCCAAAGAAACAACTCACGCAGACAGCTGGGTTTTAATGTGGGGCGATGCTGTACTAAGTACTGAACCAACCAAAAACCAGACTGACCTAAAGTACATCTATTAGGTCAATTTTTATTTTTTTATATTTTTTATTTTTTGCTAAGTCTACCCAAAACATGGTTTGTTACTTGTAATAAAATAGGGAAAAAATGGAAGAGGACGCTTTGTCCTCTTGTATAGTTTAACTGTTTTGCCTTTGTCTAGACTGCTTTCACAATGGTTTCTGTTGCGTAAAGTGCTTGACCCGTTGAAATTGTGACTCGAATCGGCGTTCCAACGTCGTATACTATGAGGTTCTGCGGGTTCACGATAAAGAACACCATTGTCCACCCGGATTGAAGTATCAGGTTTTCTGAGACTACTGTGAATTCGTATTCATCGCCTTCGAATGTTAATGCGTTGGTTCCTGTTTGGTTGAATGTTGAAACGTACTCAAGGTTTGTTGAAAGGATTCCCTCTTTTTTGGTGTAAAGCACGTATGTTGAGGTTCCGTTCCATGGGCTTTCTTGTCCTTTGATTGTGACTTTGCTTAGGACAATGTCTGTTTCACCTGTGTTTGTTATGATTAGGCTGCCCAGAGCGCTGGTGCTGTTTTCGTACCATACAGCAACATTTGAAAGATACAGCTTCTCTTGCTGCACACGTGAGCCGGCGATGTTAAGGGCAAAGTATGATGCTACGCCTGCCAGCAGTACGGAAACTACTAGAAGAATCAGGCTGGCTACTACTGTGCTTAATGCTTTTTTGTTTTTTAAAAGTCGTTGCATTCATGTTTTCCCCTATAGTCTGTTTATTTGGTCTATGTCTGCTGGGAATTCTGGGGGCGCTGTTTTGGTTCGTTTGGGGTCTTTGTTTGTTATGTAAAGGTAGGTTAGTGAACGGTTTTGGTATATTACCTGTGCACCGTTCTGCTTTTTGGCGTATTTTAACAGGTCAATATATTGGTCTGTTGTGCCCTTAAACACAAACGCCATATAGAAGAATGGCTCATCCTCATCTCCGATATGTTCGTTTTTTTTCATTCTTTCATTCCTTCATTCTTTAGTCTTTGATGCGGTGTCCTAGCGACACCCACAAAGATGTAGCGTTTATTAAGACATACGACTTAATAAAGATTTCCAGTATTTACCACTAATCAACATTAAAAATCCATCAAAACCAACAAAAACACCAAAAACCAGCAACCAAAAACCCTACACTCGAAACAACACCGTAAACAAGATACCCTCTAAAAAAACTAAACAAGAAACCCAGCAACTGCAAACTACGGGTTTTTCGAGGTTTTGAGTACCGAGACCTTAATCTGGCTGATTTGCTCGTTGGTTCGGAAGGCGTCTACAAGTTTTCTGAGTGATTCTGCTTTCCCTTTTACAACGATTACCTCAAGGCAGTAATTTTCGTCTATGTGTGCATGAAGGAATGTTGAGATGATGTCCCCAAAACAGTGGTGTATTTCTGAGACCTGTCCTTTTGGGGTTTCCCGTTCGTAGATGATTGTTATGGATGCTGTGACTTCGCCTTCTAGTTCTTTGAGTGTTTTGTTTTCGTTCATGTATGACCGTAGGGCTTGTCGTACTATTTCTGAGCGGTTGGCGAATCCTTGTTCTTTGATTGATGTTTCTACGCGTTCTAGGAGTTGTTCGGGTATTGAGACTGTTATGATTGTCGTGCTGTTCACCTGAGTTATTAACTATTGTGTGTTTACTTAAATGCTTTTATTAAAAATCATCGAAAATTTAATAAACTCTGTGGTGTATTAACTACCCTTAAGGAATAACACATGAACAAACGTCAAAAAATCTTCGTAACCGCAACAACCGCAATCATACTAACAACAATCATCATGGGATTCGCACTGATGCCCCAAAACAAACCAGAAAACAGCGGAAAACTAAACGTTGTAGCCACATTTTATCCATTAGCATACTTTGCCCAAGAAATAGGCGGCGAAAAAGTAGCGGTAACTCAGTTGATTCCAGACAACACCGAAGTCCACAACTGGCAGCCATCCCCTTCAGACATCCTTGCGGTGGACAACGCCGATGTGATACTGTATAACGGTGCATCGCTTGACCACTGGTTCGAAGACGACGTACTCTCTGCCATTGATTTAACAAACAAAATTGTTGTGGAAACAACTCAGGGAGTGGCACTGCTTGAAGCTGGGCAAGAAACCGATGAACATGACCACGAACATGAAGGGCTTTACGACCCACACACGTGGATAAGCCCCTTTGTAGCCGAACAGCAGGCTCAAAACATCTACTTGGCGTTGACACAAAAAGACCCTTCTAACGCGGATTACTATGCTACGCGTTGGCAGAGTTTGAAGACCCGTTTTGAAGAAATGGATAATCGGTACGTGACTGAACTTGCAAACAAAACTAAACACGACATTTTCGTTGCACACTCCGCGTTTGGGTATCTTGCTGCCGGATACGGTTTTGAGCAGCATGGCGTTATCGGCATCTCTGCTGATGAACAACCAAGTGCCGCGGCTTATGTTAATCTGGTTGATTTGATGGTGCAGTATGAAACGTATGCGGTGTATGTGAACCCCGTTTACTCTGACGAGTCTGCTCAGACGCTTAAAGCTGAGTTGCAACGTTTAACGGGTCAAAACGTTCAGATTCTTACGCTTAATTTCATGTTGGGCAACATGAATGGCTTGGACTATTTTGGACAACAAGAACAAAACCTGCAAAACCTAAAGACAGGATTAGGCGTTTAATGAACACAACAAGGTTGAAATTGGTTGCAAAACAATAAACAAACGATACACATGGAACAAAAACCGCCCGTGCTTGAAGTATCAGACCTAGACGTGTACAGGTCTAACTCGTTGGCTATTGAAAACGCCAACTTTACCATCCGAAAAGGAGACTACGTTGGAATAGTTGGACCAAACGGCGGAGGAAAAACCACACTACTTTTGTCACTTTTGAATATTCAACAAAAAGCAAAAGGCAACATCAAACTGTTTGGACAAAACATTGAATCGTTTTCCCGCTGGGACAAAGTCGCCTACGTTCCTCAGCATGCAATAAATTTTGATTCCCAGTTTCCGTTATCTGTAAGAGAGTTAGTTGCGTTAGGCAGGGTAAACCGCAGCAACCTTGGACGAACATTAAAACATGCGGACTGGAAAGCAGTTGATGACGCCCTTGAGTTTATGGGAATATCTGATGTTGCGCACCGAAGAATTGGGCAGTTGTCTGGTGGACAGAAACAGCGTGTTTTTGTTGCAAAAGCGTTGGTAAGAAATCCTGAGATAATCCTGTTAGACGAACCCATCGTCGGAGTGGATGCACACACTCAGGAGAAGTTCTACAAAAAACTTAGCGACCTAAACATCCAAAAGGGCATTACAATCATGCTGGTAACCCATGACCTAACCGCCGTTTTCTGTCGCATGTCCAAGGTCATGTGCATAAACCGAGTTGTAAACGTAACCGACATCACCAAAGACCTCAAACACGATGAACTCCTACGGCAAGTCTACGGTGAACACTTCCATTTTGTTTTCCATGAACATGAATGCGAGCGGATTTTTGATGAATGAGCTTGTTGACGTTTTCAGGTTGTTCGGGTTTCAGTTCTTCCAAAACGCGTTAATTGGCGGAACAATAGCTGCCCTAGCCTGCGCGTGGGTAGGCCTGTTTTTGATACTAAGAAAAGAATCCATGATCGGCGACGGAATCGCACACACAGCCTTTGGGGGAATTGCGTTGGGGCTGTTTTTTGGGGTTAACCCGATTCTAACTGCGTTGCTTGTTTCGGCTATCGCTGTTCTGGGAATATCGTACATGCGACAAAAAGGTTTGGCGCAGTCTGACTCGGCAATTGCGGTGATGCTGGCGTTGGGGTTCTCGACTGGTTTGATTATTATCAGTTTGGCTGGCGGGTTTACTGTGGAGTTGTTCAGTTACCTGTTTGGGTCTATCTTGACCATCGGCCAAACGGACCTTATTATCGTTTCAGTTCTTGGAGTATCCACAATACTTGTACTGGGAATATTCTACAAAGAACTACTCTCCATAACCTTTGACGAAGAAGGCGCACGCCTAACAGGCATCCCAGTCCGCCCATTATCGTTAGCATTTAACCTGCTGGTCGCAATCACAATCGTGCTGTCCATAAAAGTAATTGGCGTAATCCTTGTCGTTGCCCTGTTAGTGCTTCCGGGTCTTTCAGCTCTGCAACTTAACCTTTCATTCAAAAAAACCACATTGGTTGCAATATGCATCGGAGCAATCAGCATGACCACCGGAATACTGTTATCTGCAGTATTTAATGTGGCAACAAGCGGGGTTATCGTATTCACTGCTGCGGGATTCTTCATATTCACGGCTGTTTACCGTAGACTTGGATAAAAACAAGAAAAAACCAAAACTGTGCAGAGTTTACACTTTTACTCTAAAATCTTCTTTAACAACGTTTAGTACAACGTTTGTAACTGTTCTTGTTACATGAGGCATTTTCAGTGTTGATTTGATAAAATTGTTTAATGTGTTGCGGTTCCTGAACCTGGCAACAACGGCTATGTCGTAGTCTCCAGTGATGTCGTAAATGCAGATGACCTCGTCAAGTTTGGCAAGTTCACTTTCAACGTCTGGAAGGAAACGTCCCTCTGCTTCGATGAGTATTACTGCGGTTAACCCGTAACCAAGTTTGGTTGAGTCCAGCAAAACTGTGTACCCTTTGAGTATTCCGTTGTCTTCTAGGCTTTTTACGCGGTTGTATGCTGTTCCAACTGCTATGCCTAGGCTGTCTGCTATTTTGTTGAAGCTTTTTCTTGCGTCTTCTTGGAGTAGATGGATGATTTTTCGGTCTGTGTCATCCACTTTTGGGTGGGCATCATATGTCAGTTTCAGTTTCCTCCATTTTGAATGTTTGGCTATGATGTAATTTGATTTTAAAGTTTGTTGTGAACAATTGTTCATTGTATATATTGGTATATAAGCTTTCCTTCAGATTACTCGAAATGTTTATATACAAATGTGTAATAAAAACACTTTCAACTGAATGAATGGTGAATAACATGGATGCGATTAACACAGCCAAAGAAACCTTGAAAAAAAACAAAATCCGCTGGGTACATACAACATTCGTAGACATCCGCGGTCTAATGCAAGACGTAATCCTACCAGCACGACACTACACAGAAGGACAAGCCCTAACCGCAGGCATAGGCTTCGACGGCTCATCAGTACGTGGCTTCAAAGCCATAAACGAATCAGACATGATTCTTAAACCCGACCCCACAACATTGGCCATAATTCCATGGACAACTGACGACATGCAAAGAAGCGCCATAATCCTTGGCGACGTTTACGAAGCTTTTGGAGGAACCGAGCCCTCAGTCGTAGACCCACGAGGATACGTGGCAAGAAACGCAGTTAAAGCCGCAGCAGACATGGGTTACACAGGCTTATTTGGTCCAGAACTGGAATACTTCGTATTCAAATCCATTGACCCCACACACCTTGTCTGGGACATGTGGGTAAGCCCAAAAGGCGGTGCAAACGATTCATGGGGTGCACCTCGAGTTGTTCCTGAATCACCAGAAACTACTCCGGGCGCTCACGTATTACGACCAAAAGAGGCGTATTTCCGGCCACCACCGGAGGATACAACTGTTGAGTACCGCAACGAAGTTGCATATGTATTGGAAGAAAACTTTGACATCGACATCGAAATGCACCACCACGAAGTTGCAACTAATGGACAAATCGAAATTGACTTCAAATACGGCGATTTGGTTAAAACCGCTGACAGGACACTTTACTACAAGTTTGTTGCAAAAAACATTGCCAAAAAGCATGGTTTGATTGCAACTTTCATGCCTAAACCCGTTTACTTGGATAACGCAAGCGGAATGCACATTCATGCTTCATTATGGAAAGATAACAAAAACGCAATGTATGACGAAAAAGACGAGTACGCCGAAATGAGCCAAACCGGAAGATACTTCATTGGAGGCTTACTTGAGCACGCACGGGCATTAACCGCTGTAAGCTGCCCAACTGTAAACTCATACAAACG
>JBAZEV010000041.1:0-7434 GCA_041653695.1 Bathyarchaeia archaeon | reverse complement strand
GGTCATCTATGATCCGTGTTCCAGTATACTTCAAAGGTCCGCAATATGCATCAGCAAAACGTGCAGAGTTACGTGCTGCCGATCCTTCATGCAACTCTTACTTGGCGTTGTCATGTGTTTTGATGGCTGGTCTTGACGGAATTAAAAAGAAGATAGAACCAGGTGACCCCGTTGACGAAGACGTATACGAGTTATCTCCTGAACGCAGACGTGCCCTAGGTATCAAAGAGTTACCAACATCCTTGAAGGACGCTCTGGAATCAATGAAAAGCGACGAAGTAGTTCACAAGACTCTTGGAAGCCACATCTTTGATGCATTCATCGATTACAAGACAAATGACTGGAACCAGTTCTGTCTGTATGTAACCCCATGGGAAATAATGAAATATTTAGACTACTAAAAAGAATATGGAGAGAGGTGAATAAGCATGAAAGCATATCTACTAATTGAAACCCGTCCAGGAACATCTGAAGACGTAGTCAAAGGAATCAAAATGCGCTTCCAAAATGTCCTCCATGCCGACTCCGTATATGGACGCCACGACGTTATCGTTGTATTAGAAGCACCTAACCTAGAAACCCTCAACGAATTCGTTTACAAAGTAATCGAAAAAGACCCCAACATAGTCCACACCGAAACCGCAATCACACTCTTCTAAAAAGGAGAGAACAAAAATGTCTTCAAAAGATCTCCGTAGCAAAAAAATCAGGGCTTTCATACTATTAACTATGAGGCCAGGTACTTCGGAGGAGATCGTGCAATCCCGAAAGATAAAGGGCATAACGCTTGCTAACTCGGTTCTGGGGCGGTTCGACGCAATCGCAGTCATAGAAGCAGACAACTCTGACCATCTAGCAAAGATCATCTACGAAATGATCGAGAAAAACCCCAACGTAGTTCACACAGAAACGTTGCTGTCGATGTTTATACCATAACCATCGGTGTGCCCAAAAAAATAGCCAGAAAACGTTCAATACCAAAGTGCCGTTTCGGGTCGATTTTAGACCCGCCAACATCTTTTTTTGTTACATTATTTTTAGGCTGTCCAATAACTGAATATTTGTAGTTCTTTGTTTTGAATTTCTGTTCTTAGGAAACGTTTAATGTCTTCGTCTGTGATGAAACGGTTACCTTTTACTCCCGTGTGAACTGGGATTTTGGTTCGTCTCATCTGGTCGCCGTTTGCGGTGTCTGTGAAAATGTATTGGCTGTTTTCTGTGGGTACAATGAGTTTTAGTCCTGTGTAGTTTTTGTTTGGGATGCTCTGGGCGATAACGTAAAGGACTGTTTTTGCGTTTGTTTCTGTTGCTACTTTCTTGAATTCCTGCCAGCTTTTCAGGCGAACCATTTTTGGGTAACTCATGTTAATGTCCCTGTTTGGAAAACTGTTTTTAGAACTGTTAAGCTTTGGCTTTATCCGCTGGTTTGGTTCCAGTAAACTACGGTCGGATACTTTCCTTCAACTGGGAATTTTGGGTCTTCGTAGACTATGTCTAGTTTTGTGCCATGCTGTTCCAGTAACCTGTGTGTTTGTTCCCATATTTGCTGAGAGCTTTCGTCAGCATCCAGTATGCCCCAGATTTTGTCGTTTTGGGTTCGCATGCCCCATCCATAGTTTTGGGGTAAAACCAGTACCGCCTCAGATTTGATTGACCCCCTTTCAGCAGCAAACGGGTCTTTTACTACTTTGTTCCAGAATTGTTCCAGAGCCTGAAAGTGTTCTTCCTGTAACGTTCCGTATGTGTTATTCATGCCTTCGTCGTAGTGGTTGTAAATTATCACGTAATTTGCACCACATTCATACGACGTGCGCATCTGGTCGTACATTTCTTCTCCATTTGTCAAATACGGTGGGTGGTTATATGTCCATGTGATGATTGTGCCCCAGTTTTTATCCTGCATTTTTGCTGCTCCTCTTACAAGACCGATTTCTTGAGCTACTGTATTGTTCCAGCCCAGTTCCGCAAAAACTACGTCGTAGCCGCTTTGGTAGTCCCACCAGTAAAGGGCGTAATCGGAAGTGAAAATGTTAGCGTCTGTTTGGTTATGTACCCAATCTAGGGTTGGTTTCAGGTTTTCTACATATCCTGTTGCTGCCTGTTCGTATGTTGGAAGCGGGCGCGAATCATAGATATTTTGGTAAGGTTCAAACTGTGAAATATTTCCTTTATCGGTTACAACCTGATACTCTGTCCAATCTTTTTGTAATATGACTGTGCCGTTTGGCTGGTACAACAAAACTTGGTTTTTCGTGAAGTCTTCAGTATAATAATTGAATAGTCTTATTGTGCCGTTTGTGAAGTACGTGGTAGTTGTTCCGTTTTCTGTGTCTGTGTTGTAGTAATCTAATGTGATAGTGCCTGCAAGCATGTAAGTACTTGCGCATGAAATTGAACCATTTTTTTGCACAACTGAATAGCCAAACTTGTCCTTGTGAATATCACCGAAGTCAGTGATGTTATACAAGTGAGCAACATCATCCAACATTTTGCCGCCTGACTCATCGCCATAGTATAAGCCAAGAAAATGGTTGCCCCACCGTGTTTGGGCAGTGTTCAGAAATGCGGCTGTAGCATCTTTTTGGGCGTTGTATGAGCTGAAATAAACAATTATGTCCAGCCCTGAATCAACGGCGTAGTCGCATACCTGTTCTACTGAACTAAGGTTGTGTTGCAACATACCTGACTGTAAAACAAACAGGTTTGTGTAGTCTTTGACTTTATCTATGAGCAGCAATGCTTCTTGTATAGAATCTCCGCCGTATGTAACACCAACATGGAACGGCTCTGAATGAGTTTCTCCAAAAAAATCATCCTGAAAACAGATTACTGTGGCTGACAAAACAACCAATAGAAATATTATGAAAAGAGCAACCATTTTTTTCATCTTAAACCACCCACTATGTCATTACGTAGACCGTTACGGTAAATGAGTATACGATTCAATGCATATGTTCATATATAGATTTATTATTCAATTTTTTGGATGCGCCATCTTTTTTGGGCTTGTGTTAATCAGCGTAACCTGTTTGGTTCCAGTAATACACTTCAGAATAGTAGTCAGCAACAGGGAATTGTGGGTCCTCGTAAACAATGTCAAGATGCAAACTATATTCATCAAGTAGACTTCGCGAGAGTTGCCAAATTTGCTGTGTTTTTTCGTCTGCTGGGAATATTCCCCAGATGTTTTCTTCTGATGTGCGCATTCCCCCGCCGTAGTTTTCGGGTAAAACCAGTGCCGCATCTGCTTTAATGCTGCCGTGTTGGATGTTTGGGTTGTTTACAATGTCTGTCCAGAATTTTTCCAGTGCCTGAAATTGTTCTTCTTGCAATGTTCCGTATGGTCCTTCCATGTCGTCAGAATAATTGAATATTATAGCGTATGTTGCTCCTGCTTCATAGGACATGCACAACTGCTCGTAGACTGCTTCGCCGCTGTCCAAATATGGTGGGTTGTTGTATTTCCAAGTGATAATTGTGCCCCACTCTTTATTTTGCAACGTTGCTGCACCCCTGACTAAAGCTATGTCCTGCGTTAATGTGTGGTTCCAGCCCAGTTGAGCCAGTAAAACGTCGTAACCTGATTCGTAGTCAAACCAGTAAAGGGCATAATCAGAAGTAAAAATTTTAACATCTTTCCTTTCTTTTAGGCTTTGCATATACAGATATGTTCGCTGGTTCTCAACGAATGTCTCTGCAACCTCGTTATATGTTTGAAATGGGCGCATGTTCCACAGTTCTTCGTATGTGTATGTGGCGTTGTAGTTTTCGATTATTGTAAAAGCTGTCGTGTTTTCTGTTGTGTAAAAAAGCTGTATACCATCGTCCGTAACAGTGGATACACCCGAATCGATTAAGTTAAACTCGTTCTGAACCTTTGCTATAACCGTGCCATTCTTGTAATACTCCACGTCTGTTCGGTTCTCATAAAAAGTAACAGTGATTAATTCTTCAGGGTAAACGTAGTATAAAACTGAGGTATGCGCATTTAACTCAAGCGACAAAACTGGGTAACCATTAGATTTTCTTAACATCCCTTTTGTGGTGATGTTGTAAATGTGTGCGTCAGAATCAAGCATTTTTCCACCTATTTCGTCACGGTAGTATACCCCCAACATTTTGTCTCCCCACCTTCCTTCAGTGGTTTCTAGAAAATTCAGCATGTTACCTGACCCTGTAAGCCCAAAATAGGGTAAGAAATACATTCCACACGAAACAGCGTAATCGCCTATCTCCGTAATCTTGTCGGGATAAAGCTGTAGCGTCCCCGATTGTAAAACGAAAATGTTAGTGTAATCCTTTACCTTGTCAATAAGATTCATTGCTTCTTGCGTGGAGTCTCCACAATATGTAACCCCAACATAGAAGTGCTCGGAACTGTTTTCTTTAAACCCGCAGTCATGAACGACAAGCACACCAGCTAATAAACCAACCAAAAGCACAACTATTAAAAAAACAACAACCCTTTTCATCGAACACCCACCAACATCAACGATTTTCCAGACAAGATAACGTACAACCCAACCAATGTATACAAATAAAAATTTTATTCAAAATTACTCAAAAATTAAACACATAAAACAGCTATTACTCAACGTAACCCGTTTGGTTCCAGTAATACACTTTAGAATAGTAGTCGTTAACGGTAAATTCTGGGTCCTCGTAAACAACGTCAAGATGTAAATCATATTTTTCAAGTAGACTTCTTGATATCTGCCAAATCTGTTGTGATTTATCGTCTGCTGACCAGATTCCCCAGATTCTGTCTTCTGGTGTACGCATTCCCCAACCATAGTTTTTGGGTAAAACCAGCACTGCTTCAGCTTTTGTTGACCCTTTTTCAGTGAACGGCGATTGTACTACTTGGTTCCAAAACCGTTCAAGCGCACTGAAATGTTCCTCTTGCAACGTGCCATATGGTCCAGTCATGTCTTCAGCGTAATTAAAAATCACAACATATGTTGCACCTGCTTCATACGCCATACGCATCTGGTTGTAGATTGCCTCGCCGCTGTCCAAGTAAGGTGGGTTGTTGTATTTCCATGTGATTATTGCACCCCACGGTTTATTTTGTAACGTTGCCGCGCCTCGAACTAACGCAATATCCTGAGCCAACGTGTGGTTCCACCCCAACTGAGCCAGTATAACGTTGTAACCCGATTTGTAGTCAAACCAGTAAAGAACATAATCCGAAGTAATTGCCGTGATATTTTTTCCTGCATTCGTAAATTGGATAAGGCTATTGTAGTAACGGTTTGTGAACCTTTCTGCGGTTTCGTCATATGTTTGGAATGGGCGCATGTTCCATAACTCGTCATAGGTGTATGTGGTATTGTAGTTTTCTAAAATTGTGATTTTAGGAGGGGGAACTTGTTCAAAGATTAGACCTGCAGACTGGTTAGAATCATAAATGGTTGCTCTTGGATTATACTCTTCTAGGATGTTTGTTGCTATTATGGTGCCGTTAGTGTAGTATTCAACAACTGTTTCATTTCGGGGCTCAAATGGACTTGTTGGTGGTTCTGATATTGTTAATTTGATTCTTCCGTCAGGCCAATATGTGGCTGTTGTATAGTTGTCAACCCTGAAACCTGTAACACTTCCATCCATTTGTTTTACTAGTGAACTCAATGTTGCTTCATCAAAGAATGGCCTATCGTAATCAAGCATTTTTCCGCCATTTTCATCACAGTAGTACACACCCAAAAAGTGGTCTCCCCACCGTCCCGTTGTATTGTTTAACCACTGCTGCATGAAAATTGAATGTGCCAACCCAAAGTAGACCATGAAATACATGTCTGATGAAACAGCGTAATCGCAGATTTCTGTAATCTGCTCAGGGTTTCCTTGTATCACTCCAGACTGTAGAACGAAAAGGTTGCTGTAATCTTTTACTTTATCAATAAGAGTGATTGCCTCTTGTGTCGAGTTTCCGCAGTATGTAACTCCAACATAGAACGGCTCTTTCTGGGGCGTTTTCAGCCAACCGTTTTGAACACCTACAGCTACGATTGACAATACTGCCAGAAGCATGATTAAGAAAAGAGCAACAGCTTTGTTCAACTCGAAACCCCACACGGCAATGGAGCTTTACTGGTCTGGTTCTTATAAAAGTTAACGTATTCACAGTTTATGGTGCTTATTATTCAATACACAACAAAAAGTAACTGAAACAAGTTAAACCAACAACAACCGATGTTATCCATTTTTCTGTATTCAAGAAATATCGAAACGTTTTTTTATCAACAATGTTTTGTCAGTCCTCAACAAGGTGACCGAAACCGTGGATAGTTTAGTAGGGTTTTTCAGTGCTTTGATTGCTTTTATCCAAGCAGAGCTTGCCACTGACAGCCCCGTTATTCAAGCCATCATAGCCCTTGTTATCGTTGCTGTTGCAGTAGTTCTAGATAAACTGATACGGCGTTCAATCAGTAAATACGGTAAACGGGTGAAAATGGAACCCCACGCAATCAACATACTCAAGCTAGTTGTAAGAATACTTGTAGCAACAGGTGCAATCGTTGCATTAATGACCCTGTTCAAGGTTCCCACAGATTGGTTCTTTGGAGCCTCTGCGTTAACTGGAACAGCTATCGGTTTTGCGTCCACACAGACTATTGGTAACTTTTTGGCGGGTTTCTACATCATGATTTCTAGACCATTCATGGTAAGCGACTACGTTAAAATCGGTGACGTAGAAGGCGAAGTAAAAGAGATAACAATTAACTACACCAAAATCTACACACCAACATACACCTTAACCGAGATACCCAACAAAAAAGTGCTCGACAGCACAATAATCAACTATTCAGGACGAAAAAACGTTATCGATTACACCTTCAAGATGGGTTTCCCCCACATGGAAAACAGGACAAACAAACAGTTAATCGAAGACTGCATAAAACCAACCATCGAAAAATTCTTCGAAAAATACAAGGACGTTCTACCCAGAAAACCCGAAGCAAGTATGTGCACCATGGACAGGCTTGGACGTGAAGTAAACATCAGAATGTTTTACCCTGAAGGGAAAATAAACCAGTTCTACGACCTTCAACCTGAACTGATGCGCGACATTGTGCACTGCTGGGATAAATTCAAGCGGTGCGACTGTAAATAACTCTGGTTTTCGTGTTTTGTCCAAGTTTGGGCCAGTTTTCAACAGGTGTCTGTAGCAGACACCAATTCACAAGATGTAATATTTTGTAAACGACAACTGCGCGTCTGTGATGAAGTATGCAAAGTAAGAACGCAGTAAAGGTAGGAATCCTTGCTTTGTTGATTGTTCTTTCAAGCCTTGCCAGTGTAATGTATGCTTTGGCATACACAGAGAAAAGCGAAGTAGTCTACGATGGCACCATAACACTCAAAGGACAAGAAGTAAAGTTCAGAGCATTCTATTTAGACTCACCCACAGTACTATTCGAAGTAAAAATG
>JBAZEV010000040.1:0-18903 GCA_041653695.1 Bathyarchaeia archaeon | reverse complement strand
TTTCCCCTCAAGCGCCCAACACTCCCAGCAGATAAAGTCCGACCTGTCTCACGACGGTCTAAACCCAGCTCACGTTCCCTTTTAATAGGCGAGCAGCCTCACCCTTGGCCCCTTATGCAGGACCAGGATAGGAAGAGCCGACATCGAGGTACCAAGCCGCGGGGTCGATGTGAACTCTCGCCCGCGACAAGCCTGTTATCCCCGGGGTAAGTTTTCTGTCATATCCAACCCCCACCAACGAGGATTTGGATGTTCGCTAAGCCAGGCTTTCGCCTCTGGATCCCTTACTGTGGAGGATCCAGTCAAGCCAGCTTTTACCTTTGCACTCTGCGGAGGGTTTCTGTCCCTCCTGAGCTGACCTTAGGGCCCCCTTGATATTTTTTCGAGGGGGTGCCGCCCCAGCCGAACTGCCCACCAATCGTTGTCCCAACGAATACACGTCGGTAAGAGACACGGATGCGAAAGGGCGGTGTTCCATTGTTGCCTCCCCCAATCCCCGGAGAGATTGGGATATAACGGCTCCCGCCTACACTCTGCATCCACAGCCATATCCCAGCGACAGGCTGCAGTAAAACTCCACGGGGTCTTCTTTTCCCGCTGGGAGTCAGTGGACTGTTCGTCCACTCTACGTAGGTTCACCGGGTACCAAGCGGGGACAGTGGGGTTCTCGTTGTTCCATTCATGCGCGTCGGAACTTACCCGACAAGGCATTTGGCTACCTTAAGAGAGTCAGAGTTACTCCCGTCGTTTGCAGGCCCTTAAACCGGTTGAAACCGGGTTTCAGGTACCTGTACTGGACAGGATTCACAAACCGTTCACGACCTTTCGGTCTTGCGGTTTGCTATGTTTTTATTAAACAGTCGAAACCCCTTTGCCACTGCGACCTGCTGTTCCAGCCGAGGCCAAAACGGCAGGCACCCCTTATCCCAAAGTTACGGGGCTAATTTGCCGAGTTCCCTCGCTTGGTGTGTACCCGACACGCCTTAGGTTTCTTGCCTAGGGGCACCTGTGTCGGTTCTTGGTACGGTCATAAAGGATCCTTCAAAGTTTCCTTTTCATGGGCTCCAGGACTCAGCTGAACCATCCTAAAACGGACGGCTATTCCCGCTTTCGTCTGGTTCTCACCATTACGGCACTCCCCAGAGTTATACGGTTAAACAAGGCGACGGCCTTGCTCAACTTATCCAGAAGCGTCAGAAACTATGCTTGCGTTACCGCGTGTACCTCTATGGTGCAGGAATCTTAACCTGCTTCCCTTTCGACCTTCTCAGTTAAGATCGGCCTTAGGACCGACTTACCCCCAGCTGACGACGCGTTGCTGGGGAACCCTTGCCCATTCGGCGGAGGGGATTCTCACCCCTCTCTGCTGTTACTACCACCGGGATACTCAATCCTGATCCGGTCCACCGGACCTCACGGCCCGGCTTCCGCCCAGTCAGGACGCCCTCCTACCAGATTACAACAATAAATTGTACTCTAGGGTATCGGCAGCTGGCTTAGCCCCGTCCATTTTCAGGGCCATCAGCCTCGGCGGGTGAGCTGTTACGCTTTCTTTGAAGGATGGCTGCTTCTAAGCCTACCTCCCCGCTGTCTGGGGCTGATGACACCTTTCCATTTGACACTTAGCCAGCATTTAGGGGCCTTAACCCCAGTCTGGGTTGTCCCCCTCTTGGAATGGGGGCTTACCCCCCATAACCCGTCTCCCAAGGTCTACGGCGCCAATGGATTCGGAGTTTAGAAGGAAAGTGAGACCTTTCGGCCCCTTGCTTCCCAATTAGTGCTCTACCCCATAGGCTACCTCGCTTGAGGGTTGGCTGCGACCAACTTCGGAGGGAACTAGCTATCACCGAACTAGATTGGTCTTTCGCCCCTAGCCTCAGGTCAGAGGAACAAATTGCACGTTAGAACCCCTTCGGGCCTCCACCAGGCTTTCGCCTGACTTCGCCCTGCCCAAGGCTAGATCGTCCGGTTTCTAGTGTCAAAGCTGTGACTTCGGGCCCTTTCAGACCCCGCACCTGGCCAGCAAAAGCTGGTTGCGTGCTTGTTGGTTTCCCTGCGCGTACAGGCCTGTCGACCTTTAAGCTTGCCACAACTATGAACTCCCCGGCCCGTGTTTCGAGACGGAACTTGCAACCCTGGTCCCCCTCCTTCGTACTACTGCGTTGCCACAGGTTCCTTATGGAGGGATCTATCCTTCTGGGCTGCAAACGTCTGTAACCATCTGGTTTCAGGCTCTTTTAACCCCCCTCTCGGGGTGCTTTTCAGCTTTCTGTCACCGTACTAGTGCGCTATCGGTCTTGAGACGTATTTAGTCTTGGAGGTTGGTGACCTCCAACTTCCCACACCGAATCCAGGGTATGGTACTCTGGGATTCCAGATAAGCTCCTTCCAATTTGTGCCTACTGGGCTTTCACCATCTATGGCAGGCCGTTTCAGGCCACTTTGGCTTCATTGGTTAGGAGTAAACTGGCCCCACAACACTACATCCCCCTCAAGTTTCCATGAGGGGTTCGGTTTGGACTGGTCCCTTTTCGCTCACGCTACTAAGGGAATCCCGTTTGGTTTCTTTTCCTTCCCCTACTAAGATATTTCCGTTTAGGGAGTTCCCGTTCCTGTATGGAACGCAACGAAGTCCCGAAGGAGTCCGTTGCGAGAAGTCTCATTAGGGCACCCTTGGATCTAAGCTTGCGTGCAGCTACCCAAGGCGTTTCGCCGCTTGCCGCGCCCTTCTTCAGCGCTCAAGCCTAGTCATCCACCAGATGGCGTTGCATGTCGGGCTTAATCGGTTTACACTCCAGTGTCTGTTTAGCATCGGAATCGCTAATTAGGCCTATGATCGGTTATCATTGCGAGCAACTAAAAGCTCACTCCACCCTTTACTCCTAACCAAAGTCAGGAGCTGCATTATCTTATGTGGAGAACGACCAACGAATTTTGGTCGCCAACTTACCTACAACCACAGTCGGAAAATATAAGCATTGCGTTGTTGTTGTTTGGGGTTTTTAAGTATCAAAATTTTTATCTCCACCGTTGTGCGTTTAGTGTGTTTGTGGGTTGGTGAGCTGGCGGACGGCTTCGGGTGCTTTGGTATCTGAGGAAACTCCGCCCACCAAGCTGAACTGTAACGTCTGCAAGGGCGTAAGGCAAGAGCCTTGGCAACAGAGCAGAAACGAAACGTCCAACCGTGGCTTGAAGATGATGCGACTGTTAAGTCGTTGATGATGCGGTTGGAAGCGGTGAAACGGCTGTCCTGCAGGGTGAAAGGGCGAATAGGCGTTGATGACCTCAGCAAGAGGCGCGGGTAGCCCGTATAGCTAAATGCCGTCACTGAACAAAAGGCGGGTTACGACCAGCACACTAAACCCACACTGAACACCGTCAATAACGATGGTGTTCAGTCAAATTTCAAAGAAGAAATCTTCCAAGTAATCTGGGAAATACAAAAACAGGGGCTATCACACTACACAATAAAAAACATAAACAAAAAACTAAAAGTTCTCGCAAAAAATTGTGACTTAAACAACCCAGAACAAGTAAGAGGATACATCGCAAAGCTCGACAAAAAAGATGGGTACAAAAGGGCATTATGTTACGCATACAACAAATACGTTGAATTCCACAAGTTATCTTGGACAAAACCAATTTATTATCAACCTCAAAGACTGCCAAAAATTCCACTACTGCAAGACATTAACACAATAATCTCAAATGCATCAAAAAAACTTTCAACCGCTCTGTCAATATCACGAGACACAGGACTCAGACCAATAGAACTAACAAACTTAACGCTAAAACACCTAGACCTCAACAAAGGAATAATCTACCCTGAAACAGCAAAACATGGAACACCCAGAGCATTAAAAATCAAAAAAGAAACTCTCAACATGCTCAACAATTACATAGAAACAAAAAACCTAAACATCAACGACAGAATTTTTGGTAAATGGTCAGCTAATCGTTATGGCGCACTATTCAGACATTGCAGAAATACAACCGCAAAAAAACTAGGAAAGTCATCACTAAAAACAATCAGACTCTACGACCTACGACATTTCTTCGCAACTATGTTATACAGAGAAACAAGAGACATTCTATACGTGAAACAGCAACTTGGACACAACAACATCAAAAACACACTCATCTACACCCAACTACTAATGGACGAAGAAACTGAAAACTATACATGCAAAGTAGCAAAAACCATTGAAGAAGCCACACAACTCATAGAATCAGGATTTGAATATGTAACAGAAATGGATGGGGTTAAATTATTCAAGAAGAGGAAGTGACCTTCGCATTCATTCTTCAAGTAGAAAATTTCAGACGTAGAATCAAGTTAAACAGTCAAAATCTGCAAGTGATTATTTTATCTCTGAACTTTTAAGGTGAATACAACCCATTTTCAATGAAATATGTAACGACACCTAAAATCATTATTAGAAATCCAACGGTACCTGTTCCCGAAAAAGGGCCTATTCTTATTGAACCCTTAGGATGATGCGAAGAAACCATGCTGTAAACAACAATTAACATACCAAAGAATACAATCAATAACCCAATCATTTTTTATTCTTCATCCTAACTTTTTCCATTAATGACACCAATAACGCCAACCAAAGCACTTACAACTATCATAATGATTGACACAATTGCTCCATTAATCGTATCATGTACCAATTGTTGAGTTTGAGTTTCGATAAACTCTGATGTTTTGGTAACTGTTTCACTTATATTTCCATCTCGTGTAGTTTTGAATAATTCTGTTGCGTCTTGTGCCATTCTCAGGTTTTCAAGTGAGTTGATTATGCATGCTGCAAGTATTACTGAAAGAACTGCTAATGCAACAATTTTGGTCGGCATTTTGTCATCATCTTATGTCTAAAAATATGTAGTTTCTAGTATAAAAGTCTAATCAGTTTCAAAATATTTAAGGAAATTCTGGTACATTAATAATCAAAAAGAGGTTTTATTTGAAGATGGATACGGGAAAAAAACTAATGGAGGCTGAGTATTTTCTTGAGATTCTTCTACAGACGGATTTCAATAAAAGGGACGAATTCCATTACAATTTAAGCGCATTTTTAAGTGCATGGAGAAGCATTTTTGATATCATGCTCTATGATTTTGCTGAAATCTTCAAGATTGGTTTAAGTCGAGAAAGCAAGATATATGATGAATCTTTTGCACTGGCTGCACACAACACTCAAAACACACAAGCATTAGGATTCATTAAATGGTGGAGAAAAAAAGTTAACAATCTTTCAAAGAATAGACTTTGGGATATGCGACCTGAAATCGTTCACAGAGGATACCCCGAAATGCGGACAAAAGCATATGCTAACTTTTCAGTCATTGTTGCATCAGATAACCCTAATTTAGATGAAACTCAAACTTCCAAATTTACAGTAACGGACTCTGAGATATTGAAGATGTGTAATGAAGGATTGGATTCTATGAAAGATATAGTTAACGAGGCAGAAAGAACATTTGGTTACACTCTGACTTAATGCTTTATTTGTAGATATTACCATACTCAATGTTAGGTGCAAGGCGCTTTCGCGCCTTGCTTCCCGCCCACCCACCCTTTTAGCAAGTCAACAAGTAGCAATTCCAGAAAGGTAGAGAGCTGAACAGGTTCAGCCTGCTACTTTCTTACTGTTCATGCCCCCCCGTTATCGCCACCGCTGTAAAACAGCGCAAGAAGTGGCGTTACTCGTTCGCCCCCCATACGAGCGTATCGGGGGGACTCACGTCAGAGGACTGGCTTGTATGCAGGCTTAACGCCCTGTAATGGGGAAAGAATTCCCCCTAACGCCCCTTTCTTTTATAGATTTCATAGTTATCTTTGATGTATTTGTTATGTCATAATTTGCTTAGAAAAAGCATTTATATTCTTCATTTCAATACACATAATTTGGTTGATTTATTGCCATATTGCAGGAGTTGTGGAACAGAACATGATGATAATGCAAAATTTTGTTCTGTTTGTGGGGCTTCGTTAACGTCAGAGATTGCAACTAATAAAAAGAATGTAACGCCAGTAATTCAGCACACTGCGCATAGTGTTGATTTGTCAACGGTGATGTTTGTTATTGTAGCTCTTCTTTTAGTGGGTTGTGTCGTTGCGGCTGTAACCGTTGAATCGTTCGATTGTCCACAATGCCATAATAATCCATTGGTTAGATGGGTTTGTCCTTATTGTGGGTATGATGGAAAAGTAACACTTTTTCAGTTGCTTTTCTATATTCCGCCTAGAAATATAATTTTACCATTGAGCTTTTCGGGATTCCAGAAATTTTTCTATTGATTTTATTTGTTCCCCACATAATTTAGTAAACCAGACTTCTTTTTTTAATCGAACGACAGTAACAGGGACAAACCCCAAACAAAAGGTGTATTCGTTTAGAATTTCTCCTTTTAACGTAGTTTGTTTATTTTTGTGGTTTGAGTTGTGCTTAGTTTATGGACTCACGTCAAAAGAATGGCATGTATGCATATACGTGCTTTTATTCGAAATCAGTATCTTCAAAATACGTGCTAATCCAGTATTCTGAAGCGATTCCAATTATTTCACTGTGTACTTCAGCAATTGTCCCCCAACCCAAAGCAAGACGTATGTGGACAATCCATCGTTCATAAAAGTCCAATTGATATACGATATACAAACCACCGACTTTAACTTTAAATTCGTGTATGGAATTGGGAAAAATGGGCGAATATTGTTGCATGTCTATCACCTACCCAAAGCCCTTTTTTTGAGCAACAAACCAAACGTTTCCAGAACCCTCGTCCATGTCTTCGAATGTGTTTTGTTTATAATCTGGCGAGTTTCTATCTTGAACGAAAGATTTGTTCCCAAAATAGCGTAACTGTTCCAAATCATGTTGGCAGATGGGACAGACACTTTTTCTTATTTCAAGTGTTACCTTCAATTTGTGGTAGCTACATACACCAAACCATGTTGCAACATGAAACCGTTTCACACCACGCTTGACGCTTGCATGATTTAGCTGATACCACGCAGTCCCAACAACGCTTTTTCGTTTACCTTTGACTTTAACAACGTAACCATCTTTCATGTATCCTTCCCAATAGTTTCGGTCATCAAATCCGCCACAACCTTTTAGACAGTTTGATTTTCGCTTACAATTTCTACAGCGACTATAACCGCCCAGAATGAAGCCTAAAACGTGAAAGTGTGGACTCCAATACCAACCTTGAGGATGAAAATTTCCTTTCAAAAGAACAGAACGGTTTCTATAACGAAAAGCGTGAAAGATTAATACTCCACCGATAATACCTCGTTTTTTCATTATTTTTTGAACAACTTTGCGCAAAGCTTCAAGACTCAAGCCATAATCTCTATGTGGAACACTAACTATGATGTGCTCGACTTGACCGAAACGTTTTGAACATTCAAATAATCGGGCTTCAATTCTTTTAGCTTCACGAACTGCCCAACCGTGCTTATAACAAACAGGACATGTGGGTTTATGGCATGTGCAATGTATTTTTTGGACAAACACTTTACCTGCATAATTTACGCCATCGAGAGTTATCCTGTTATGTAATTCAACGCGGGCACAGCCACGAAAACCTAGGAATTTGCCACAACTGCTGTTAGTCTGTTTTCCATGACCTACAAGCTCATAATCGCCATAGCTCCAAAACTGATTCGTAATATCGGAAGTATCACAATATTTGTTATGTTGTTCTTGTACTAGCAAGTAATCCACCTACTGATTATGGTGCAAAATATTTTATATAAGTCAAGATATAGCATAATTAAACTGGTGGAATCATATGTCAAAGAAGAAATCGAAAGAACATATGTCTAAATCTAAGACAAAAGGTGATAATTTGCCATCATTACAGAGGGCTGTTGTTCTTGATTTAGCAAAGAGTGAGCCTCAAACTATCAACGAAACCGTTACGTCTATTGGAAAAAGTTACAAGCCTACTTGGGTTTCTTTTAACAGTTTAGAGAAAAAGAAGTTGATTTGGAAAACTGGTTTTAAAGAGTACAGGGGCAGAGAATATCCACGTTTTTGGTTGACTGCTAAGGGAATTATAATTGCTATTCTTGAGGGGGCTGACAGGATTCTTATTCTTGATGAGAGTAAGAGGCTTTTTCCTGAGGCTAAAATTCTTCATTGTTTTCTTGAATTAGTTGAACACCTGAATCCTATGGTTTTGCAGTTGGGGCTTAATGTTGTTGAAAAGAAGGGAGATATGGATTTTGCAGGACTTATGACCATTCTTATTTCTGATACCACTTCTGAAAATGATGCAGAAACAATGAATAGGATTGTTGCAGTGTTGAAGAACTATCCTCAGGAATATGAGAAAGCTAAAATCCTTATTCAGCAAATGATAAACCAACTCAATCAACTAATTATTGATTAATAACATCGAAAAAAGGAGATTGAAAAAACATGAATGAAAAAATTACTAAGGCTAAAAGGCGGGTTACGACCAGCACACCAACCCTCTACATCTGAATACCGTCAAAGACATCCTATTCACCAAACAACAGATGGGACACAAAAAAATCGAAAACACATGAGTTTACACTCAACTATTACAATTCGAAAAAGATGAAAACTACACATGTAAAGTAGCAAAAACCATTGACGAAGCCACGCAACTTATAGAATCAGGATTTGAATATGTAACAGAAATGGAAGGACTAAAACTATTCAGAAAACGTAGATAAAGAATTGTAAATTTTTTCTAAGTGATGAAAAAGATATTGATGAAATGTTAAAAAAAGGGAAAAATTAATGTTATATTATTTTTTTCCAGCAGTTTACCTCTTGAGGTAATATAACTGACCCTCAGGCTTATTTATGCTAACAATAAAGCTTCCACCAAAATAGGGCAGCCAATGCTGTTCTTGCAAATCTAGGTTAGCTGCCTTAAACTTTACAGCCGTCTTCTTTGAAATAGCTCCTACTGTCTCAAATCTTTGAATAATACGTTGACGCATTTTAAATGTAATCCCATGCATAGTCAAATACTAAATCCCCCCTTCGTATTCACATTCTTTCTGAGAAGAATACTCAAAATAAAAGGCAAAACTTGTCGATATTCGCTAAGAGAATTCTATATGTTATTATAGTGAACGGCTGCTTATATAGCCTACTAGTTGTGGTTAAGTTTTAACCCTTGCAGGACATCAACGATTGGCAGTTGCTGGTCGCAAGGCTCTTTCGCGCATTGTTCTCACCCGCCACTATAGAGCCTTCAATACGTGCGGTTTTTTTACTAGAGTTGCCTCGGTGTCACGGCTTCGCTCACTCATTGTTCCTAGCTGACAGGTAATCTAGAGAACACAGGTATTAAGCCACGCTGGAACATGGTTCGCTCAGCCTAAACAGCCTCGCCAATTCGCTCGGTACGGCTCACCGTTCACTCGCTGATTTAAACAAAGAAAGGTTCCAAGAGCGTTAATGACAAAAGAACATGCATACGATTAGACAATTACAATAGAGAAGCAAGGTGGATTAAAAACCATGATCGAAAAAATTACTAAGGCTAAAGGCGGGTTACGACTAGCACCCAAACCATCATTATAATTTTAAAATTTTGGGTGCTGATGTTTTTTCTTTTTGATTATCACAGCGGCAACCAGTATTACACAAACTGTTGCTACCAAAGTAATCTCCAGCAAAGGAAACGGTTCTGTGTTGCCTGTCTCTGAGGTTGGTTGTTGGTTTTGTGGTGGAACAGTTCCATATCCGATTGGTGTGTATTGTTCGTTGTTGTTTTTTGGTTCTAAGGCTACAAAAGCGCCTGTGACTCCGCCTATTGTGTATATTTGGTCGTTTACTGCTGCTATGGCAAAACCGTATCGGGGCGTTGGTATGGGTGTGCCTAAACTCCACGTGTTGTTTATTGGATTATAGATTTGTGTGTATGGAACCTCTAAAGTTCTTTTTCTTCCACCTATGACATATATTCTTTCAGGCGCCATACTGCCTGTTGTGGCTACTCCCCCCGCAATATCTACTCTGCGTAGAGGTTGTGTGCCGTAACTCCATGTGTCTGTTTCAGGGTTGTATATCTGGGTGCAGTTTTCGGATATTATGTAGATTTTGTTGTTGACTACAGCCGATGCATAGTCTCCTGCTGGGTTTGGTATGGGAGTTTTTGTTTCCCACGTATCTGTGGCGATGTCGTAAACATCGTTTATGTCAGTAAACTCAAAGGTTGTCGGGTTATATGGGTGCAAGTGATGAGGGATAAATCCACTTATCATGTATATTTTGCCGTTGACGACGTTTGCATCTAAACCGTGTCTGGGTGTGGGCATTGCTGTTTTTGTTTCCCATGAATCTGATGCTGGGTCATAAACTTCGTTTGTTCCTAATGACTCGGACTCTGTTATTCCACCAATACAATAAATCTTGTTTTGGTAACTTGTCAAAGCAAAACGGTTTCTGGGGGTCAGCATCGAAGTTTTCGTTGACCATGACTCAAGATCATACTCATAATTAAAGTCAGAGTTCATGACATAAATTTTCTCATTTACAACAGCAGCCTTAACGCCATAACTTGCTCTAGGCATAGGCTCTTTAGTTGTCCACGTATCCTCTTGAGTTGCCCAAACTGTTGTTGGCAGAACTAAAAAAAGAACCAATAAAACAATAATGGTTGCTTGGTATCTCTTCATTTTATACCAAACTACTACTCTAGTAACACATATGAAAAGGATTTTTGTCAAGAAATATTGACTAAACTATTCTTTATTGTCTAACTAAATATGAAAAGGCAGTTGCGAAGAAACTATAAAGATTTTCTTATTATCAATTAATCTGACATCAGAAGCGTGATTCTTTGGTTCATCTTAGACGCAGAGGAACTGTAATTGTTGATTGTCCTGAAGGTATTCTTGTGGTCAGCGAAAGAGGCAACCGTTATTCTTTACCTGGCGGCACTGCAAGAAAAGGCGAAAGTAGAAAAAAAGCTGCAATACGAGAACTTCAGGAAGAAACAGGACTTAAAGTTCTGGACTGTATGTTTCTTTTCGAATATTTTGGTTCTGGTATTCATAATGATGTTAAAGGGGGTTACTTCAAAACCGCTCACAAAGTTTTCTTAGTCAAAACTGAAGGCATAGCCAAACCGCGAAAAGAAGTGAAGCACCTTTGTTACTTTAATGGTTCAAATGTTACTTTACATCGTTCAAGCAGAGTGATTATTGAGCTATATCAACAACAAAAAATACGTGATGAAAAAACATCTAATGAATCTTAGTGCTCTTTTTTGTTTGTTGTTTTTTTGGTTGTTATTGTGAATTGTGCGCCTTTGGTTGGTTGTCCGGTTTCTTTTATTGTCCAGCCGTATTTTTCGCAGATTTTTTGTATCAGGTACAGTCCGTGTCCTGAGCATTTGCCGTAGCTTTCTTGGAATATTTTGGTTTTTTCGTTTTCCGTTATTCCGTTGCCGTTGTCCTCGTAGATTATGCGCAATATGCCGTCAACATTTGTGGGGTATATCCTGACCTGTGTGACCTTTCCGCCGTGTATTACCGAGTTATGCAACAGGTTATAGAACACTTGCGTCAACAACGAGTCCGCAACAACCGTTAACCCTTGACACTCATTAACGAGTTCGATGTTTCCCAGACCCAACACCGTTGCAGCTTCAGTGATGCACCTGCTGACATCTATTGTTGACAGTTTTTCTACGCCGAGCTGTTCATAAACACGGGCAAAATTAAAAATCTGAGCAATCTGCTGTGTGGCATTCTCTATGCTGTCCAGCTTTTTTTGTGTAGCATTGCCTTCTGTTAGATTGAGTTTAGCCAAATACACGTTATTGGAAATCGTTGCCAGCTTGTTTAACGCATCATGTCGTGTGAGCTGTCCAACAACATGCAACTTTTCGTTTATCGTCTGCAACTCCGTATTTGCCACGTCTAACTGTTTTTTGGCTTTGGTGCTCTCGGCTGTTTTGATGCCTGAATAAACAAACAAATATGCGGCAAGAATCAATGCGCCTGTGATAAACTCATCCAGTTCCCATTGTTCATGTTGTTCAACAAATGCTATGACGTTCTCGAACGTGTCAAGACGTGTTGCCAACGCAAAACTGAAAACGAAAATGGTGACTATGAGAATTACGTCTCTGGACCTGTATAGCTTGCTGGTGATTGACCCGTTACCACCTTTTGTATTCATATGAAACCTCACTTGCTTATTGATTAACTTAAACTCGGAATGCACCAACCAAGTTAAAATGATTTATGCCACCAAAATAATGACCCAAAAACATTCAGATTTCAACACATTTAGTTTATCTATTATTCTTTGAAAACACCTAATCACCAAATCCTGACATTTTTTAAAACAAAACCTGAATTGTTAACAGAACAATTCAACCCGAAACGTTACTGGATGTTGCTTTGAAGTGTTTCTCGGTTACGGTACCCTTGTTGTGTGGATTGGGGTTTTTGTCGTTCTGGGCTGTTTGTGGTGGGCATGTTTGTAGTCTAATAGAGGTACATTGTTGAAAACAGTATTTTTTTCCAAAAAAACAGAACAGAGCATAAAATTGTGTGTTCTAAAAGAACATGAAAGCACGGGTACCGTATGCCTTTAACCCTTTTTTTGTTTAGGCTCTGATAATGTAGATTGGTTCTTCCAGTCCGCATTCTTTGCTGTGTGTTTTCAACAGTGTGTTGTACTCTAAACGGGCTTTGGCGCGTTCGCTTTCTGTTAGGTGGAACATTTCTTTTTCCATTATGGCTATGCGCGTTTTTATGTCTGTGGTTTGTTTTTGTTTGGGCGTACTCTGATTCCCCCTCAAAAAACACTGATTGAATCTTAATACACAATATACTTTTTGAATCTAATAAACATAACGCCCAACCACCCTTCGTAATTTAGCTTAAATACCAAAAACATCGACAATAAACTGGGTCAACGAAGGGTTCTACATGGACAAACAGGAAGCACTGCAAAGGTTATACAAAACTCGGCGCGAAAACGAGGAAGCATACATCAAAGCAAAAGCCTTCTTGGACGGCTTCCGCGCCAGAGGACAACTAAGCCCAAAAGACTCAGACTTCCTGTTTCTGATGGAATTCGTAATCACGGGATTCAAAAACCACGGAAACGACATCCTAACCGCATTCGAAAACCAGGTACGATTCACCGAAGCAATCAACAACCTGCAAACAAAAGTTGGCGAACTAGAAGAAGAAATCCGCCAAATAAAACAAGCCATCAACAAAAAGCAGCCCCAAAAATAACCGCGTGTTTTCGAGAACAGTTTTATCTTCTACCTGAGTTCAGTTAACATGCTGGTGCATCCTGTTGGATTTTGGCTTGACCCCTGAACAGTTGAACCTAAAAAACCGCGTCAAAACATTTTGCGAAAAAGAGTTCAACCCAAACTACGCCTTGATGTTAGACAAAACTGAACAATACCCAATGAACCTTTACAAAAAAGCCGCAAAACAAGGATTCACATCCCTGATTATACCCAAAACATACGGCGGCACAGAACAAGGATACCTCGCAGCTTGCTTAGCAATGGAAGAAATGTGCCAAGCAGACTCATCCCTTGGATTAGCATGCATGATTGGCTCGTTCGGAAGCGACCTGCTACTGATGCATGGAACACAAACCCAAAAACAACAACTCCTACCACCACTAAGCAACGGCGAAACAATCCTTGCCGCAGCCTTCACAGAACCAACAAGAGGAACAGACATCTCAACCGTTGAAACAACCGCAACAAAAACTGGAAACAGTTGGACAATCAACGGAACAAAAACGCTCATAACAAACGCAACAACAGCAAACCACATCATCGTACTATGCCAACAGGCAACCAAAACACACCACGAAAAAGCCAAACACTGTTTATCGTAAACACGAACGCCGAAGGCTTAGCTGTTAAACAGTTGACCGATAAAATGGGAATCAGGTGCGTACCAACTGGCGAAATCACATTCAAAGACGTAAAAGTAACCAACAACGATGTACTGGGCGAAATAAACAGCGGATACGACCACGCCATGAACTTCTTCACCGTAAGCCGCGTGTTGATTGCTGCACAAGCCGTAGGAACCGCACAAGGAGCCCTAGAAGTTGCGTTACGCTACGCCAAAAAACGGGAATCCTGCGGCCAACCAATAATCAGGTTCCAACAAATAGGCGCAAAACTGGCGCAGGTCGCAGCCGAAACCGAGGCAGCAAGACTGTTAACCTACAAGGCGGCGTGGACTATTGACCAAAACAGGGTTGACCCAATGTTAACGTCCATGGCCAAACTGTACGCCAGCCAAGTAGCCGTAAAGGCAACCGACGCGGCAATCCAAACATTGGGCGGATACGGGTACCTTGGCGACTACAAGGTAGAACGCTACTACAGGGACGCGCGGGTAACCCAAATCTACGAGGGAACCTCCGAAATACAGCGCTTAGCCATACTCAGGCAGTTAACAAAACAATCTTAACCCAGAAAAAACAAAACAATCTGAGGCACCATAACTTGTCCACAAACTACGCCACAATACAGTTCAAACAAGAACAAAACATAGCATGGATAATACTCAACCGCCCAGAAAAACTCAACGCAATAACCCCAGCTATGCTCGACGAACTATCCAACGTGCTAGACAAAATAGAAACAGACCCAAACACCAAAGCAGTAATAATCACAGGCAACAGCGAACGCTCATTTAGCACAGGAGCAGACCTCAATGAACTCCTAAAACTAACCCCAACAACCGCCGCAGAGTTTTCAAGAAAAGGACAGCAAACCTTCTCAAAAATTGAAACCTTACCCAAACCCGTAATCGCGGGAATCAACGGATACGCCTTAGGCGGCGGACTGGAACTGGCTTTAGCATGCGACTTCAGAATAGTCGCAAGCTTTTCGGTGATGGGATTCCCAGAAATAAAACGTGGAATACTCCCCGCATGGGGCGCAACCCAGCGACTACCATTAACCGTTGGATTAGCCAACGCAAAACGCATGATAATGCTTGGAACAGGAATCTCCGCCAAAGACGCATTAGCCATGGGCCTAGCCAACAAGATAGTCCCAAACAACAAAATAAGAATAGAATCCGAAGACCTTGCACTAAAACTAATAGAATACCCCGCTTTGGCACAAAAATATGTAAAACAGGCACTGGCAGCTGACACTCGAGAAGGGTTTGAGGCTGGACTGCAAAAAGAAACAGAATACTTTGTTAAACTGTTCTCAGAAAAACAAACCAAACAGCGAATACAAGATTTCTTGGCCAGAGAAACAAACAAGTAGAATGGTATCAAGTCACTGTAACAGAATTCGGTGGGGATGTAACACGAACAAAGTAGCAATCATCGGCGTTGGCCACAGCAAATTCGGCGACCGCACAGACGTAAACCTATCCGAGTTATCATTCGAGTCAATCAAACCAGCCCTTGAAAACACGGGATTAACACCCAAACAAATCCCATACATGACCGTCGGCTCCATGGGCGTATGGTCAGAAGAACCCCTGCCCGCGGTGGTTATCGCAGAATACTGTGGATTAACCGGAGCAGGCCTAGCCCGATGTGAAGCAGCCTGCGCATCAGGAAGCGCAGCGGTGTTTAACGCTTATTCTGCGGTTGCAAGCGGCCAAATGGACACAGCATTAGTAGTCGGCGTCGAAAAAATGAAGCAAATCGACACACCAACCGTTTTAGAGATGATTGGCCGCGCAGGGTACTACATGTGGGAATTCGAAAACATTGGCATGACCTTCCCCGCATACTACGCCGTTTACGCGGTTCAACATATGGCAAAGTATGGCACAACCGAAGAAGACCTTGCGTTGGTTGCAGTGAAAAACCACAAGTATGGTGCAATGAACCCCGTTGCGCACCTTCAATATGAGTTAACAGTGGAAAAGGTGCTTGGTTCAAGTGTGGTTGCTTGGCCCTTGAAACTTTATGATTGCTGCCCAATAACTGATGGCTCGGCCGCTGTTGTGTTGGCGTCTGAACAGAAAGTAAAAGAACTCAAAATAGAAGACCCCATATGGATTGACGCAGTTGGTGTTGCGTCTGATACCGCGAATCTTTCAAAACGGGACAACTATGTCGGGTTAACTGCTTCTGTGGCTGCCTCAAAAATGGCGTACAAACAGGCAGGCATTTCGCCCAAAGATGTGGATGTTGCAATGGTTCATGACTGTTTTACTGTTGCAGAAATAATGGCATATGAAGACCTAGGTTTTTGCGAAAAAGGCAAAGGCACACAGATGATACGAAACGGCGAAACCGAGGTCGGCGGAAGAATCCCCGTAAACATTGATGGTGGTTTGAAAGCGAAAGGCCACCCGATTGGAACCACTGGTGTTTCGATGCTTGCGGAGTTAACAAAACAGTTACGCGAAGAAATAACCCCAACCACACGGCAGGCATCAATGAAAAACTATGTTGCCTTGGCCCACAACACGGGCGGAACTGGGCACTACTGTTATGTGACTATACTGCGGAGATAAACAAAACATGGACAAACCAGACACCCTGAAAAGCGCCCGAACCCTGCAGTTAACATATAATTTGCCGATATCCCGAACATCCAAGTTCTGGGAAGGACTTAAAGAAGGAAAAGTATACGCAACCAAATGCAAAAACTGTGGAACAATGCATTTTCCGCCCATTGCTGATTGCGGGAGATGTTACAGCTCTGAAATGGATTGGGTTCCAATCGTTGGAGAAGGCAATGTTGAAACTTTTACCCAAGTTGTTGTGAAGCCTCCAAGTTTTTCTCATGAACCCTGTTATGTTGTGGCTGTTGCAAAATTCGGGGAAGGCGTTAAGGTGTTAGCTTGGTTGCGTGGCGTGGAACTAAAAGATGTGCAAATAGGCATGAAAGTAAAACTGGCAACAAACACTAACTCTGCTAAAAACCCCACCTACGAGTTTATCCCAATCTAAAAGCTAGGTGAAAAACGACGACCAACCAAGAAATAAAACGTGTAGCCATAATCGGAACCGGACTGATGGGTCATGGAATTGCCCAAGTTTTTGCTGTAAACGGCTATGACGTAACAATTCAAAGCAGAAACAAAACCAGTTTACAAAAGGCGTTACGTGACATCCAGTGGAGCCTAAACAAGTTCGCAGAAAAAGGAACAATAACCAAAAACAACGCTGAGTCCGCGTTTTCACGAATCAAAACAACAACCTCCCTTGAAGCGGCAACAAAAAACATCGACCTAGCCGTAGAAGCAATATCCGAAAAAATGGAACTAAAAAAACAGGTTTTCTCACAAATTGACCAAACCGCCCCGCCGCACGCTATAATCGCAACAAACACCTCAACGTTAAGCGTAACCGAAATGGGAACCGCAACCCAAAGACCACAAAAAACTGTGGGAATGCACTGGTTTATTCCACCACAGTTAATCCCGCTCATAGAAGTCGTTAAAGGCAACAAAACAAGCAACGAAACCATAGACGCGATAATGGATTTAAGCCGAAAACTAGGCAAAACCCCGATACTATGCAAAAAAGATGCGGAAGGATTCATCGTAAGCAGGATACTTGTTGCAGTATTCAACGAAGCCTTCTGGACATACCAGCGGGGAGAAGCTTCGAAAGAAGAAATTGACGCCGCAATAAAATATACTGGCGGCTTTCCGATGGGCTGGTTTGAGCTTGTTGACTTTGTTGGTGTAGACGTCGAGTATGATGTAAGCAAAATCCTGTACAACGCCCACGGCGAAAGGTATCGTCCATGTCTTGAGTTGACTGAGCCTTTGGTCAAAGCAAACAAGCTGGGACAAAAAACTGGACAAGGCTTTTATGACTGGACAAAGGGCAGACCCGTTATACCCGCAGAATTGAAAGAAAAATATGATGTGGAACGTTCTTGGGCTGTTGCCGCAAACGAAGCCACATGGATTGTATACAACGGGGTTGCTGACCCAAAAAGCATCGACCTCGGCATGAAACTTGGAACCGGTTGGCCTTTTGGTCCATGCGAGTACGCTGACACTAAAGGGTTAAACAGCATATTGGATACGCTGCAAACAAGCTACCGCCAATATGGGATTGAGTTATACAACCCATGTCCATTAATCAAAGATTACGTCAAGAACGGGTGGACTGGTAAGCACGAAACAAGAGGCTTCTACATTTATCCATAGTTGAGGGTTCACTGTATTTTGTTCCCTGTTTGTATCTAAAAAATTAATAGCAACAACAACTATTAGTGTCTGAAATAACGACATATTACTCATCGCATATGATTCTGGACAAAAAAGGGGACTGGACTGTTACATGATGAAAAAACGTGTTACGTTTGCCATGTTTTGTCTTATTGCGACTTTAAGTGTCCAGTTTATTGTTTCAGGTTATCTTGCAAATCAACCAAAAAACGAAGCAGACTGCTATTTGGGTGTTTCATTTTGTGGATACACAACTGCCGAAGCTGTTAAACTAATCGACCGCGTGAAAACGTACACCAACCTTTTTGTTTTACAGTCTGGACCCGTAAGCGAAAATGAAACCGCCACAAACGAGATTTGCCAATACGCAGTTGACTCTGGACTGAAGATTGTTGTCTTTTTTGGTGATTTAAGTTACCGCGTCTTAGATCAGAAGGGGTTGCTTTGGCGTTTGTCTTGGCTTGATTACGCTAAACAACGTTGGGGTGACAACTTTTTAGGCGTATACTACTATGATGAACCCGGGGGAATTCAACTTGATTTCAATTGGACTTCAACTGGGTATTACCGGTTTTTGTTTAATTCAACAACTAGGGACTACGCTGGTGCAGAAGACTATTTTGTAAACAACTTCTTAGATGACCCGGGAATCGTACGGCTTAACGCGGGTTCGATTAACGCCTTCACATCTGATTACACGTTTTACTGGTTTGATTATCTGGCAGGCTACGACACCC
>JBAZEV010000039.1:0-18979 GCA_041653695.1 Bathyarchaeia archaeon | reverse complement strand
GAAATCCTAGCCACTAGTAGGCGTATAGGTTTCCGTAAGGACGGGACGAAACGGGTGTAAGTTTGCTGAACTTGTTTTCCATGATTTTTTTGGCATCGCACCCGAAGTAGCTACAGTATTCTTCAACTAAACTGCCAAGCAACCTATAATCAGACTCGTTAAGCTCTGAAACTGCAACCTCTGCACCCAGATGCTTTACTTCACCGCGGATGTAAATTGTTCCACCATGCATTCCAGTTCCAACAAATTTGGCGTCGTGAACGTTTTCTTTCATGTTCAGTCCCAGTACCACGAGTACTCCACCTGCCATGTATTCGCCAAGGAAGTCCTGAGCGGTCCCGCCGATTACGATAACGGGTCGTTTGTCCAGGTATTCCTTCATGTGTATTCCAACACGGCACCCAGCATCGTCACGGACAAAAATTTTTCCACCACGCATCGAATGACCAAGCAGGTCACCTGCACGCCCATGAACAACGATTTTCCCGTGGTCCATAGTGTTTCCACATGCATCCTGTGCGTTTCCGTGAACAGTAATGTCTACGCCGTTCATGAAAGCGCCTAAATCGTTTCCGGGAGTTCCGTAAATGTCGATGCTAACATGGTTTTTTAGGTCAGTTCCGATGTAGCGTTGACCGTAAACGTTGCAAATCTCAATTTTTTCAATACCTTCGCTGTGCAGTTTTCTGAGTAGACAGTTCAGGTCGCGGTAGTAAATGCCGGTGCGTCAATTTTTGCAGTTTTGCCTGTTATCTTCACGTTTTCAGGTTTATCGTTGACCACCATTCTATTCACCTGCCATCCTTACGCCTAACACTTTGAGTTCCGTGTCTGTTAACCCGACACCCCTGAGAAGCAAACGGTTACCGCGAACACTTTCGATGGCGTTTATACCCATACCGCCCATCATCTCCATTATTTCAAGGCTCCAACCACGCAACAAGCCAACCAACCGTTTTGCTCCAAGGTCAGGGTTGATTCGTTTAGTTAACCAAAGGTCAGTTGTAGCGATACCCCACGGACATTTACCAGTGTAACATTTCTGGCACACAGTACAACCTAACGAAACCAGCGCCGCAGTCGCAATGTAACATGCGTCTGCACCCAAAGCAATCGCTTTTAGGACGTCACCGCTGCTTTTGATTCCACCAGTAGCAATTACAGAGGCTTGGTTTCGTATGCCTTCTTCCCGTAAACGCTGGTCTACAGCTGCAAGAGCCAATTCGATTGGGATACCCACGTTGTCGCGGGTTACCCTTGGTGCTGCTCCGGTTCCTCCGCGGATACCATCCAAAACTACGGCGTCTGCGCCTGCGCGGACTATGCCGCTTGCGATTGCGGCTGCGTTGTGTACTGCGGCAATCTTTACGAATACGGGTTTTGTGTAGTTTGTTGCCTCTTTTAGTGCGTAGATTAGTTGCCGTAAGTCTTCGATGGAGTATATGTCATGTTGCGGAGCAGGTGATAACGCATCAGTTCCCATTGGTATCATTCGTGTGCGTGAGATTTCGGCGCTTACTTTTTCGCCTGGAAGGTGACCGCCAATTCCAGGTTTTGCGCCTTGCCCAATCTTGATTTCAACTGCAGCACCTGCGTTCAAGTATTCAGGGTGTACTCCGAACCGCCCAGATGCAACTTGAACAATAACGTGGTCTCCATACTTGTACAGACTCTTTTCCAGTCCACCTTCACCCGTGTTGTAGTAGGTTCCAAACTCGCTTGCTGCACGTGCCAACGATTTGTGGACATTAAGGCTAACTGAACCATAAGACATTGCCGAAAACATGATTGGAGTTTCAAGCTGTAACTGTGGAGACAGCTTTGTTTTCAGTGAAACGTTGCCGTTCTTGTCCAACGCTAGGTCAAGTTTGTCAGGTTTTGCACCAATATAGGTCCGTAACTCCATAGGTTCCCTTAGCGGGTCTATGGATGGGTTTGTAACTTGGCTGGCGTTCAGTAACAGTTTATCCCAATACGTCAGGTTGGGTTTGTCGCACCCCATGGCAGTAAGGACGACACCACCAGTTTCTGCTTGTTTCTTTATTCCAGTAAGGGCTTCTTGGGTCCAGTTAGCATTAGACCTGTAACGGTTAGGGTTCTCACGTATCGTTATGGCTTGAGTTGGACAAAACGTAGCACACCGCTGACAGTTTACACATTTATCGCTTTTACTTTGCATTACGTCGTCTTCTTCATCGTAACTATGAGTTTCGTAAGCACATTGATTGATGCAAACCTTGCATTTTATACAACGGTTTGGGTCACGCTCAACGATGTATTCGGGGCAAACATAACTCTTCAACAGCTACGCCTCCTAAGCGGATGCCTCCAATTTGTATGGAGATTCAAGTCGTCCGATCACTGGTTCTCCACCGCGTGGACTCCAAACCCTGTCCAACGAAGGCGAAACTAGGCGTATTGCCGCTTCCTCTGAGGACATGAACAGGAAATCGTCCTTTCGGGCAGCGATAAGCGGGCGTAGTTTAATTCGGTCGGTTAACCCAATCATTTCGCCTTCATGCGCAACAATGATAGTGAACGGCCCATTCATCAACAAACTGCCATACGTCTGGCGTAGTGCCCGTAAAGCAAGCTCGTTTTCGGGTTTCATTTCTTTAAGCTCTGACCACAAAGGCGGAGCAAGAATCTTAGAGACAACACTAATGGGTAAACCCTGACGCCTTACAAGAAGGTCGAAAGCGTAGGCCATTACCTCGGTGTCTGTTTGCATGGTGCATTTGTACCCGAACATTTCTAGGTAACGTTTGTTGATTCCGTAACTGGAGATTTCTCCGTTATGAACAACAGTCCAATCCAACATACTAAACGGGTGAGCACCGCCCCACCATCCTTGAGTGTTGGTTGGGAACCTTCCGTGGCATGTCCACAGGTATCCCTCGTATTCATCTAGGCAGAAGTATTGACCTACATCCTCTGGGAAACCAACACCTTTGAATACACCCATATCTTTTCCGCTGGAAAACACGAAGGCTTTGCCTGTTTCTGTGTTGATTCGGGTAACTTTTTCCATTACGTAATCGTCAGCAGACTGGTTCTCCACCATAGAGGGTTTGGGTTGAAGAAAATAACGCCACATAATTGGGGGATCGCTAACGTTAGCTTCCTGTGTGGGCATTTCCTCTTCGTAGATTATGTTGAAGTTTTCTGTGAGTAAACGGGAGGTCTTCTTTTTTGCGTCCCTGTCAAGGAACATTATGTGAAAAGCGTATTCCTCTTTATACGCTGGATAAATGCCGTAGGCTGCAAATCCGCCACCTAAACCGTTTCCGCGGTCATGCATGTTCGCGATTGCCCGCATGGGGTCTTTTGCTGAGAACCGTTTTCCCTTAAGGTTCATCATGCCAAATATGGAACAGGCATCAAAGACTTTCTCGTCGCCGTGGGGGTTGTTGACTTTAGTTAGGTTCTTCATGTTTAGTTCACCACAAACATTTGTTCTCTTAGCTGCTCAGGCAAGGTAACTATACCAAAATCATCAGAAAGAAGTTTTTCCTTGATTTTGCTAACGTCAACATGGTTCTTAAGTAAATGGAAAAGTATACCAGCTTTGTCTAGTTCACCCAAGAAGATGAACCCAACAATTACGCCATCTTTGAGCATTACCTTTTTGTAAACAGATTTTTCAGGTTTCTGCGCAATTAACACTTCGTATTCGCTGTAGTTTTCGGGGTTTACAGTTCCCACTGTGATTACGGGCAACTCGAAATATTTCAGGGAACTCATTACGGTTCCACCCTCGTATTCCACAGTTTTTCCAGCCATGTTGTATCCTGCCACACGTCCACCGATATGAGCCAGCGGCCATAAGGGTAAAAGGCGGCTTTGGTTCACAAGAAAATCGTGTGCCTCTGCAACGTCTCCGCAGGCGTATATGTCAGGCAAATTGGTTTGCATGAATCTGTCTACGACGATTCCCCTGTTAACTTTTATTGGAGTGCCTTTCACGAGGTCTGTTCGGGGTATAACTCCGATGGCTATGACAACTAAATCGCAGGGAACCTCTGTGCCGTCGGTCATAACCACGCCGCCAACGGCTTGCTCGTCGCCTTTTTTGCCCAGAATCTTTTGAACACTTTTCCCAGTAATTACATGTACTCCAGCGTCGCTGAGCACTGTTTCTGCGATATCAGAGGCAACACCATCCAAGATGAGGTTAAGAATCTTGTCTTTTAGTTCAACAAGGGTTACTTTTATTCCACGTTTAACCAACGCTTCAGATGCACTAACACCAATTAAGCCTCCACCGATAACCACGGCAGTTTTGGATTGTGCAACTTTGGATTCTATTGCTTCCGCGTTGGCAAGGTCGGTAAATGTGAATACGCCACTTTTTTCTGTGCCTTCCATTCTGGGAACAAACGGTTTGCCGCCAGTAGAAATCAACAGTTTGTCGTAACTGATTGTTTCTTTGCCGTCTAGTTCAACCAGTTTTTTTGTGACGTCTATTTTGGTTGCAGTTCTTCCAGTAAGGGTTGTTACTTTGTAGTCTTTCCAGAACTGGTCACTGCGGTATTTCATGGTATCCAAGGTGGCTTCTTTGCTGACGTACTCGGATATCATTGGACGGGAGTACTGGGGAACAGGCTCATCTGAGATTACAACTATTTCGCCTACAAGGTCTACTTCGCGTATGGCTTCAACTGCTCCGATTCCCCCAGCAGAACCGCCGATAATTACATATTTTGCCATTTTACTGTTCCACCTCGTCAACTACTAGGACCAGTGCCTCGTTTGGGCAGTTTGCTACACATGCGGGTACTTCACGGTTTGGGCACAGGTCACATTTTGCGATGATTTTTCCTGTTGAAGCAGGTTTTACTGCTCCGTAAGGGCAGACCATGACACAGGTCCAGCATCCGATGCATTTCTCTGCGTCGTGTGTTACTAGTCCTGTTTCTTTGTTTATGGTCATTGCTCCTGTTAAGCATGCGTTTACGCAGGGTGTGTCTTTGCATTGTTGGCAACGAATGGAGATGGAGTTTGGTTTGCTTGTTTCTACTCTTACGCGGCTGACTGGTTTTGGTTGTTCTTTTAGGTATGCTTTTATGGGGTCTTTGGATTTGGAGTGTTCTACTGTACAGTAGACTTGGCATAAACCGCATCCGATGCAGGCTTCTTGTTTGATTGTGACCCGTTTCATTGTTTTTCCCCCATAAATAATGGGCATACGGCAACCTATTGCCGTAGAACAACGGTTGTAACATCTTATAAACATTTCCAAAAAATGAAAGAACCTTCAACGCCCTGAACATTTCTGACTAAACACATAAACATCACCACATCACAAATACAAAAGCAAGAAGAAAACCGGCATTCACTGCCATAAAACAAAAAAAGGGATGGATAATGGCAAATAATGAAAAAGAAAACTTCGTGAAAAACCTCAAAGACGGATACATCACAATAAAGTTACAGATTTACGAAAAAAGAATCCGACAAGACAAACACAGCAAAGAATACATTGAACTAAAAATGGGCGACCGAACAGGAACAACCACCGTACGCCTATTTTTTGAACAAACCCAAGTACAGAACATATTTGACACATGCCATAAGGGCGATGTCCTAAAACTGGAGGGACAGTACAGCGATACATACAAGTCCCTAAGCGTTAACGACCCAACAAAAGTCTACAAATGCACACCAGACGATTACAGACCAGAAGATTTCAGGTGCACATGCGACAAAGAGCCCCAAGTTTTGATGGAAGAAATCAAAATAACAATTGATAACATGCAAAACACACACCTGAAAACGTTACTTGAAACCATTTTCAATGACACAAAATTTGTTTCCAAGTTTATGGACGCACCTTCGGCAATGTCGATGCACCACAACTATGCAGGCGGTAACCTGGAACACACAGTTGGTGTACTGAAAATATGCAAACAAATTAGCGAGTTATATGAGGTTGACGCAGACCTGCTGTTTTGTGGAGCAATCCTTCATGACATAGGAAAAATACGGACATACACATTCGATAAATCAATGCCAACAATAACAGACGAAGAAAGAATGATCAGCCACGTAATCGTAGGCGACAGGATGGTCCATGAAACAATAAACAAAACATTCCAAGACTTCCCCGAAGACCTGAAAATGCAGCTAAGCCACTTGATGCTAAGCCACCACGGCAAGAACGAGTGGGGTTCACCTGTTTCCCCGGAAACTCCTGAAGCAATTGCACTGCATTATGCTGATTTATTAGATTCACAGGTAAAGAAGGCGTTGCAAAGAAACGCCCAGTAAAACGTTTTCCAACATAAAGGCAGTGGCAAAGCTCTAAAACCAAAACATGCCTTTTAGTAACATAACAAAAAGGGCATCGGGAGCTGTTCAGGTGACTTGTTATTTTAGACACTTAACTGAAATCTTTGAAAAAGCAGGTATAGAGGTCACAAAACAGAACAAACAAGATATCGACAAAACAATCCACGGAATTGTCGGCGTCAGCTACAAGAACTGTTCTGCCACATGGAAAGAGGTAAAAAACAGAATCGCCAAAGACTAAGACGGCTTTGTTGCAGAGCTGAAAAAACAGGTTTTACGTTAACAAAAAGTAAAGCAACGGAAAAGCCCGATTCAAAACATCACAGTTGAAACAGTAACAAAGTTTGAACCACTAAAGCACCAACCAAGTTAGCTGTGGCGCTTGTGGTATAACGTGCCCAGAGATTACAAAAGGTGTGTTCCACAATTTTTGCAGACCAGACGGTTGTCTGCCAAGAACCGTAACCTGTAAGGAGTGTAACGTCCACAGTTTTGGCATTTTGTGAATCGTAGTTCTTTGTTTGCTTTTTCGGTTATTGCTTCATGCAGTGCGCTAAAGATGTTGTATTGTGGTGTTGGGGTTAGGGTCATATTGACATCACGTCATCGATGTTGAGTGGGCTTTCGATTGGGCTGTTGAATCGTAGTCGGTTCATTCCGAATTCGTTTAGTCTGTTGCAGATTTGGAACAGTGATTCTTCTACACCTGTTAAGAGGCTGGTTCCTTCTACAGTCAGGCAGTAAACTTTTCGTGGTCGGTCGTGGGTTAGGTCCCATTCGCTTTTGATTTGGCCTTTGGTTTCAAGTTCGTTAAGCAGTGGGTATACTGTGCTGGGTCCGAAGTAGACTCCAAATTTTTGTCGGATACTTGTTATGATTCCATATCCGTGGGTTGATTTTTCTTTTAATAATCCTAGTACAACTAGGTCAAGCATTCCTCTTACGAGCTTTATTTCGGCTTTTCTGATTGTTTGGTGGTTCATTTTTTTCACATTCCTGTTGTAGTTATGCTCTACACTCATACAATATGTCCCTTTCAAGACATATTACAGAAATAATAACGTTAAAAACAATGATTTAAAGGTGAATGTGACGACCGATAATATCGAAGCATATCACAGCATTATTCCAAAACAGTTCAACAGGCAAAAAACTGCACAAAAACAACAAAAAACAAAAAATGAAAGAAAAAATGATTCAAAAAACATACCGCCAATCCAGATTGCAGATCAGCAAACAAACTGTAGGCAACTGTAGAACAAAACAACCAAAAAAAGAAAAACCCCCACAAAATACACACCCAAAAAAGGGGCGTACAGCCTAAACAGCTTTCAAATACATACAAAAGCTCATCAATACAAATTACGTGAACAAAACACCATACTGGTCACACATTCAACAATTTTAACAAATGAGAAAAATGGTTTAAGGGCCAACTGGGCAGGGCACGATCAATTACTAACTTGAGTTCCACCACACCCGAAACAGAACCGATTTGCTTTTTTAGGTCAAATATCTGCTCACATTTTGAAATAGGGAATGCAATAAATGCGTCGTCATTTCCAAAAAGCCTTATTGCAATAATCATGTTTGGCATTTTAGACAGCTCATACAGGACTTCGTCACAGTTTACAAATGGGGATGTTTTTACCAGAAAAAGTGCAGTGCAAAAATAACCAAGTTTTTCGAGGTTCACAGTTATTGAGGAATAGGGTAACACATCTTTTTGCAACCTTTCGTAACGCCGTATTACTGATTGCGTGGAAACCCCCACATTCCTTGAAATTGTTCGAAAAGATTTACGGGCGTCATTTGTCAATTCTTTAATAATGGCCAAATCCACAGCGTCCAGTTTTTTTCTGGTGTGAACCGGAGTCTGCTCAGGCAGTTTAATCCCAGCATCATCGTAGCCAGGCTCAGGTTCGGTGCTTTTCATTTGATTTACAGGGGGACTTGCATTAGCATCAGAATCCAACGGTCTCAAGATTAAATTTTCAGGATGATCCATTTGTGCTACATTGACCCACACATCAGATTCTAAAGCCATCACATATGGGTTTTTACGAATACGGGATACAGTAGCGGTCAGTTGATCAATATTTTTCAAACAAACCAAACAAGAGATATTAACTTCAAAACCAGAAAAACTCCAAAGCACTTCAGGCATTTGTTTTAAAAGCTCCAATACATCAGCTTCACGCTCAAGCGAGGTTTGAATTGCTAAAAAAGAAATGCAGCAGTATCCAAAAAAAGTCGGATTTATCTGGGTTATAGAACCAGTTATTACACCATTTTCTTGTAGTTGTTTAAACTGTTTGCGAACAGTATTAGTTGTAACTCCAGAACTTTTCGCAATTTCTGAAAAGGGCGTACGCGGGTCCATCAAAAGAGTGCGTATTATTTTTTCTTCAAGGTCATTAATCACCAATGAATAATTCACCCCAGTAAATTCTCCCGCCATATTTGAGTTTGATAATATTCACAATAATGGAACATAATAACAATACATTAACACAATATAACTATTTTGTTCCAAAAACACCCATTAAAACAGCACAAATAATAAATATTAAAAACACAGGTCAAAAATTAGTGATAACAACAGGGGATAAAAATGGAAAATAAAAGAAAAATATCTCTGACAATTGTATTAACCATTATATCAGCACTTGTAATTTCAACGCCACTAATCTACGCAGCCGATGTACCTACGCATGCATACATCTCGGTTTTCCCAAACCCCGTAGGCCTTAACCAAGAAGCAAGCGTAACAATGTGGATAGACAAAATCCCACCAATCGGAGCCAATTATGCCCCGCTTGAACTTTGGGATTTCACGCTAAAAATCACTGATCCAGATGGAGAAGTACAAACACTAGATTTTGAGTCAGACCCAATTGCTTCAGCATATTTCAGTTTTAAACCAAACAAACTTGGAACATACACGTTCCAGATGACAATGAATGAAGAAACATACGGCACAAATACTTACCTTTCTAGCATTAGCAACACAGTTGAACTTGAAGTACAAACAGGGTGGGTAGAAGATTGGCCAGAATCTGAACTACCTACCGGTTACTGGGAACGACCGATAGACGCACAAAACAGAGAATGGTCATCAATAGCATCCTATTGGCTAGGCATGCCTGGAGCATATATGCCAATGTGGACAAGCACATTTGGTTCTATGGGTAAAGTTAACCCATATACAACAGGACCAAAAACAGCTCACATAGTTTGGACAAAAGAAATAGCATTCGGGGGACTTGTCGGAGGACAATACGGCTCGTTAGGTTACTACACAGGCGATTCATATGAATTGAAGTGTTTCCCAGCCATCATAATGAACGGAGTCTTCTATCGCAACTTACCAAAAACTAACGATGCGTACGGCGGTCAATTTGTTGCCATTGATTTACAAACGGGAGAAGAACTCTGGAGAAACGATGGGTCAATAATATTTGGTCAACTGTTAGATTATGAGTCATTAAACCAACACGGAGTAATTCCGTATCTGTGGTCTGACGGGTATCAAATGTACGACGCGTTCACAGGAGAACTGCTGTTAACGTTCACTAACTCGATCGGGGGCGGACCGTTTACAACATTTTCATATGACAACAAAGGAAACATCTTAGCGTATATTTTGGACACCCAAGCAGACACATTAACAATTTGGAACTCAACACAAGCCATCCTATATGGACGACCAGCAAATGCACCTGGAGGTTTCGGAGCAGGTAATCCTGACTACTGGCGACCAGCATACAATGCAGATCCATATAACTGGACAGCTGGAATAATGTGCACTACAACAGTACCAGACACAGGAGCCGCTCAATCAATTATAAAAGTCAACTCCGAGGACGGTGTCATCATTGCAAGGGCAAACATTGGAGCAACAGATACAGAAGCAGCAAAAGTAATAGAAGTTGGCTACAGCACAAAAGATGGACGCCAAATCTGGCAACAGACCCGAACAGGCGAAGATGCACTAGTTGGATCGTCTACACCATTCTCATGTGCAGTTGGTCCAGGAGTCTATTGCATGTTTGGACAAGAGGCTATGCAATGGCACTGCTACAACATTATGACAGGTGAAGAAAAATGGGTTTCAGAACCATACACAGATGCATGGGGTTCATTCTTCACCACGATTGGTGACGGATGTGCATACATAGCATATGATAGACTCTATGCCACAGCATACGACGGCAAACTTCACTGCTACGACATTACTGACGGAACACACCTATGGGACAGATCTGTTGGAAGCAGCGGTCTTGAAACACCTTATGGCAGTTGGCCATTGTGGGGTTCAATGCTTATTGCAGACAACAAAGTGTACGCTGGTACAGGTGAACATAGCCCAAGCCAGCCAATACCTAGAGGTGAAAAGTTTGTCTGTTTCGACGCGGGTACCGGTGACATTCTTTGGGAAGTTTCGGGATTCATGATGAACCCAATCATAGCAGACGGATACATTGTGACGTTTAACTCGTATGACATGCAAAACTACTGCATCGGAAAAGGCCAAACTGAAACCACAGTAACAGCACCAAACGTTAGCGTATCAGCAGGAGCAGGTGTGCTGATTCAAGGAACAGTAACTGATCAGTCACCAGACGCAACGGGCACTCCAGCAATTTCAGACGAACACATGAGTGCATGGATGGAATACCTGTACATGAATCAACCAAAACCAACAGACGCTGGTGGAGTTCCAGTACAGATAAAAGCATACACAGAGTCAGGAGAAGAAATTAACGTAGGCACAGTTTACAGCGACATCAACGGTAACTACGCATGCAACTGGGCACCAGAAACGGCTGGATTGTACAAGATAATTGCTACATTTGCAGGTTCTGACGCATACTTCTCGTCAACAGCTGAAACAGGATTAGTAGTCAACTCGGCAGCAGGCACCCAGATTTCGTCAATGACAACAATTGAGGCAATAATCATAGTTGCATTAGTCGTTGTTGCGGTCTTGGTCGTTTACACTCTGTACACGGTTAAAAAACAAAAGTAGGTAACCTACTTTTTCCCTCTTTTTTCTTTTTATAAAAAAAGGATAACAGTGAATTTACTTTTCGTTCAGTTCTTTTTCCAGTTCTTCAAGCAGCTTCTTTTGTTGTCTTGTCAGTTTTTTGGGAGTGTCAATAACAACGTTAACGAATTGGTCACCGTTACCCCAACCACGCAGATGCGCAATTCCTTTGCTTTTTAACCGGAAAACGGTTCCACTTTGAGTTCCAGATGGAATCTTTAGGTTCGCTGTGCCATCCAATGTTGGAACATCAATTTTGGTACCCAACGCAGCCTGAGGAAAAGTAATCTTTGCTTCGCATAGTATGTCGTCGCCTCGGCGTTCAAAAATTTTATGCGGCATAACATGAACAATCACATACAAATCGCCCCGAGGTCCACCCTTGTATCCGGGTCGTCCCTCGGCAGCTAGTCGGAGACTGAAACCGTCCTCAAACCCGGCGGGAATCTTCAATTTGATGTTATGCATGCTCTGGGTGTACCCAACACCGTTGCACGTTTGGCAAAGGTTTTTAGACGGAAAACCCCGCCCGTTGCACTCGTTGCATGGTTGTACTTGTGAAAAATACATGCCCCCAAGATTTCGGGTATACTGTATTTCTCCGGCTCCGTGACATTTGGGGCATTTCTGAGAGGCAGTTCCGGGTTTCATTCCGCTACCTTGGCAGGTTTTGCAAGCATCATACCCGGGTACTTCTAAGTCTTTTTCTGCACCAAACGCAGCTTCTTCCAGTGTTAATGTTATATCAGAGCGCATGTCTGCACCTTTTTGAGGACCACCACGACGTCCACCACGACCGCCGCCTCCAAACAGCATATCAAAAATGGAGCCAAAACCACCACCAAAACCCATGTCTCGGAAAATTGAGGCAAAATCTGTGTTTTGGTAGATGTCTTCCCAGTTGTATTTTCCGTTTATGCCAGCGTGTCCAAACTGGTCGTATTGGCTACGTTTTTCGTCATCAGAAAGAACAGCGTATGCTTCGGAGATTTCTTTGAATTTCTCTTCAGCATCTGGTGACTTGTTTCGGTCTGGGTGATACTCCATAGCCAGTTGCCGGTAAGCCTTTTTTATGTCCTGTTTTGGCGTATCTTTTTTTACGCCAAGAACCTCGTAGTAGTCGCGCTTGTTGCTCATCAGTGTATCAGCCTAGACCGTAAAGAGTGAAAAATCACTCTTTTTTGTTTACCTCTTCGTATTCAGCGTCAACCACATTTTCTTTGGGTTGCTCGGCATTCTGGGTGTTTGCATGCTGTTGCTGTTGTGCCTGCTGTTGAGCTTGCTGCGCCGCCGCTGCCTGTTGGTAAACTACGGTGCCAACCTCTTGCAGTACTTTGGTTAGTTCCTCAGATTTTGCTTTGATTTTGTCAACATCTTTGCTGCTCAGGACTTCTTTTAGTTCAGCCGCTGATTTGTCGATTCTTTCTATATGTTCTTTGGCTAGTTTGTCACCTAGGTCTTTCTTGGTCTTTTCAACGGTGTAAAGCAGTGAATCGGCTTCGTTTAGTACTTCAATCTCTTTTCGGCGTTTCTCATCTTCTTGGGCAAACTTTTCAGCTTCGTTCATCATACGTTCTTTTTCGGTTTCTGAAAGCTTTGTTGAAGCAGTAATGGTGATTTTTTGTTCTTTTCCTGTAGCCAAATCCTTAGCGGAGACGTTCAGTATACCGTCTGCGTCGATGTCAAAGGTTACCTCAATCTGGGGTACACCTCGGGGCGCGGTTGGTATTCCGGTTAGGTTGAACATTCCCAGCGAAACGTTGTCTGCTGCCATTGCACGTTCTCCTTGCAGGACGTTGATTGTTACTGTTGTTTGGTTGTCTGCTGCGGTGGAGAAGATTTGGCTCTTCTTTGTGGGGATGGTTGTGTTGCGTTCTATGACCTTTGTGGAGACTCCACCCAAGGTTTCGACACCCAAAGACAGAGGCGTTACGTCCAACAGAAGCAGGTCTTTAACCTCTCCTGCTAGGACTCCTCCTTGTATGGCTGCGCCGACTGCGACACATTCCATTGGGTCTACGCCGCGTTCTGCGGTTTTTCCGAGAAGGTCTTCCATGAATTTACGTACCAGCGGCATTCTTGTTTGTCCGCCGATAAGCACGATTTTGTCGATGCCTTGTGGGTCAAGTTTGGCGTCTCTGAGGGTTCGTAGTATTGGTTCGCGTATTCGTTCAACGATTGGTCTTGTAAGTTGCTCAAGTTTAGTCCGAGTTAACGTTGTATGCAGATGTTTTGGTCCGCTTGCGTCAGAGGAAATAAACGGCAGGTCAATATCTGTGGTTAACAGAGTTGAAAGCTCAATTTTCGCTTTTTCACAGGCTTCTTTAAGCCTGCGCATCGCCATAGAATCGTTACTCAGACTAATACCGGTCTGGTTCTTGAATTCCTCAAGCAGGTAACCTACAACCGCTTTGTCCAAATCAGTTCCACCAAGCTGGGTATCACCACTTGTGCCCAGAACCTCGAAGACACCCCCACCAAAATCCATGATGGTCGTATCGTTTGTTCCACCACCAAAACTGAAGACCAAGATTTTCATCTCTTTGCCCACTTTGTCAAGACCATAAGCAAGCGAGGCAGCTGTTGGCTCGTTGATTATTCTTGATACTTCAAAACCTGCGATTTCGCCTGCGTCTTTGGTGGCTTGTCGTTGGTTGTCGTTGAAGTGTGCAGGAACAGTGATTATGCATTTTGTTATTGTTTCGCCAAGAAACGTTTCTGCGTCACGTTTTATTTTCTGCAAAATAAACGCTGAAATCTGCTGCGGGGTGTATTCTTTGCCGTGCAGTCGGATTTTGGAGTCTGTTCCCATTTTCCGTTTTACTTCAAACACAGACCCATCAGGGTTTGTTACTGCCTGCCTTACGGCGGGTTCACCAACAAGCAGTTGCCCATCTTTAGTGAAGGCAACCACTGATGGAAACATTTTCCCTGCAATGGTGGGACCTTCGGCACTGGGTATTATTACGGGTCGTCCAGCTTCCATTATGGCAGCTGCCGAGTTTGTTGTTCCTAGGTCTATTCCTAGTATTCTTTCACGTTTTGTTTCACTCATTGTTCATTACCTTCTGGTGTTTCACATGCAATTTTTACTACACTGGGTCGGAGGACTTTGCCTCTGAACATGAAGCCTTTTCGGGCTTCCTCAAGCACGGTTCCACATTCGTGTTCGTTTGTGGGTACTTGTGCAAGAATTTCATGTAGATTTGGATCAAAGGCTTGACCAACACATTGGAGTCGTTCTAAGCCTTCTTTTGCCAACAGGTTATCCAAGTTTTTGTGGACCATTTTTATTCCCTCAAGCAATGCAGCCTTGTTCTCAGTTGTTTCACCTGCACAAATTGCGGTTTCAAGGGTGTCCAACACATCAACCAGACATGCAACCAGTTGGGCGTTGCTTTTTTGAATTGTGTCTTGAACTTCTTTTTCTACGCGTTTACGGTAGTTCTCAAAATCTGCTTGCAGATACCGCAAACGGTTCAGGTAGTCTTTGTTTTTTTCTTGTTCTGCACTCAGTTGTTCTTCAAGTTTCTTTATGGTCTCGGTTAGTTCTTGGTTTTTTGCAGAGTCTTTCATGTTAACATGCCTCGTTTTATGGGTTTTCGTTTGTGTTTTCGTCAACAAATTCAACTCCAATATTAAAACCCTTTTTTAGTTTCATCAAAACCTGCCGAACAACAGCTTCACGCAGGTTCAACGACTCAGAAACGTTTCTAACGCTGATATCGTGTTCATCCAAAGCGTAGCGCAGGATTCGTCGGGTATCTGGGTTATTAAACAATTCAAGAATATGGGAAGCTTCGCGCATTGCAAAATTTCTGATATACAACAAGATGGCGCGTTCGTTCTCTAGGATTTCAAGCCGTTTGTCAATATCAGAAAGTATCGTGTTAAACGGCGTGATTCGTTCAGGTTCTTTGGGATGTTCTAAAGTTTCATCCACTTTATCCATCAATGAAGCAGACGTACCCGAAATGTCCTCCCGTTCAGGCTCAGAATCAAAAAATATGACCTTAGCCTTGAAGAAATGGGTTGAAACATCCAAAGTTACTGACACGTTCTTGTTTAAACTATAGATTCTCCTTTTTGGTCCATGCGGACTGGATTCAGTTGAAGACGCAACCATTCCGGCATCTTCCATTATTTGCAGATGTTTTGCTACAAGCTGCTGACCAAGACCTAAATCTTTAGCAAGTTGAAGGGGGTAGTTGGGCTCTTCACTGAGCCGTTTTATGATGTCCCTTCGTGTGGGGTTTTCCAGAATCATCAAAATCAGGTCTAAATCGGTTTCCATCACAGAACACCCGCATCACGTTCGTAAGTATTATCGAAACTTTGGTACAGAGTAACACCAACGGCAGGTTGCCCTAACATCACATAGGTGTTTGTTGATGGCAAGTTCTGGTTTGTTTTTGTGTTACTCAAATTACCACACACTATACTACGTTAGGTAGTAAAGCGCAAATAGTAATGCCTGAATATAAGTTTTATCCAAAATAACTAAAGAGTATAAATCAAGACAGCAGGTCAAGTATCTTCCTTACAACATCGATACCAGATATAACTCCGATTAACCGCTGCTCCTTGTCGAGTATAAACACGTGGTCTTGCTGGGTTTCCACCATAAACTGGGCAACATGCTGCAAACTGACTTCTTCACCCATAACCGCAGGTTTGTGCATCACAGTATCGCATACGTCAATATCTTGTCGGTTAACATCCACATAACCAAGGTCCTCCAAGGTAACAAACCCCGAAACAGCAGCAGCGTCATCGGTTACAGGCAAAACCCTGAACTTGTTTCTCCTAAAAGTCGAAAGCGCTTCATGCACAGTTGTCCCATGAAGCAACGACACAGGATTTTTGGTCATAAACTCGTTTGCATAGGTGTTTTTGAGTTTCTCAGGAATCAACTCTTCACCTTTAAGGAAAAACCTTTCCAGCGCAAGTTCCTCAGTTTTCAGCCTTGTGTGTGGCTGCAAAGGATAAAACGAGTGTTTACCAGATAGAAGGTAGCTCAACGCGCTTGCCAAAAGTGCGGGAATTGCAAATACTCCGCCCAGCGTTTCGACAACAAAAGCCACGGGCGTTAACAATATTTTATGGGTTCCAGCCAGAAGCGCAGCCATGCCCACTGCGACAAACATTACGGGTAAGTTGACGTTAAAGGTCAACGAAAAAATGTAACCCATTGCCGCGCCGATTACTATTGTTGGGAAGAATAATCCGCCGCTTCCTCCAAAGTTTAGTGTGAATGATGTTGCAAAGGTTTTTACCAAAATTATCAGGGCTAAAACTGCGATGCTAAATGTTGTTCCCTGAATGATTACATTCACAAAATGCAGACCCACACCTATCGTGTAAAGTGAGAAAAGCCCAGAAAGACTAAGAACAGTTGCACCCAACACGATTAAGCCGGCGCTGCCAATTTTTTTGCGCAATTTAATGCTCAGTAACGCAGTCCAAGAAAAGGTCTTGGTAAAGAATACGGCGTACAAGCCACATATCAACCCGAGCAGTAATGCAAGGGCAATTTCTTCAAGCGTAAGAGATGAAACGCTTACTACACCAAAAATGGGTGTGCTTCCAAGAACCGCGATGGACAGCAAATATGCTGGAACAGATGCGATGGTTGCTTCGATTAAGGTTTCCCGGTCTAGGTCGTTTTTGTAGGGAATTTCTAGCGCAAAAAGGATGGCAGTTAACGGAGTTCGGAAAGTAGCAGCCAAACCAGCGGCTGCACCTGCAACAAAGATTCTTCTGCGTAGTTCACCGTGAACCTTGAAACGTTTGGACAATGCAGACGCAACGCCACCACCAGCCAACAAGCTTGGACCTTCAGGCCCTGCGCTTCCTCCCAACCCGATGGTTAGAATAGCGGCTGCAGGTTTTACGATTGTGTCTCTCAAGCTTACCGAGCCATTGGTAAGGTGGTAAGCTTCAAGAACGGTGTGAGTTCCAGAGCCAGTATTTTTTGTGGTTGCAAACAGTTTCACCAACGCGTAAGGCAAGCCTATTGATGCAAAGGCTAACGGAACAAAGAGCAAAATAGAGTAATCCAGTGTGGTTTGGGTAAAGTCCCACAAAGCAGAATACAACGAATAGAACACGACCGCAAGAGCAGCCGCTAACAAACCAACAACAACAACTAGCAGATAGTACTGCAGGTCTTCACTATATTTGCTCATTTGAACTTTTACTCGAATGCACACAGGATATAAGTATTCTGTAAGCGGCGTTGTGGCCTAAGTTCAGCAAAACATTGAGCAATTATGCCTGATTCACGGGGGCGTTGATTTTTAGGGGTTTTCCTACAGAAACAACTCGTAATCGTAGGTGTAGTCTATCTCAATTGTGGCATTTCTGACAATGCAATCCAACAAGTGTCCACCCGAAAGTTCATCGTCCGAAATGAAGTGCAAATGGTATCCGGCCACATTGACTTCGGCCATGTAGCTTGGAAGCCTAAATCCCGCTGTAGTTCCAGTAACGTTGCTTAACGTGAAAACTGTTTGGTTTTCTATAACAGCTGCTAGAGTTGGGTAGGGTTCTGTTTGTTTGGGTACGCTACGAGTTTTTGCGTAAGTGTATTCGCCGTGAATCTTTATTGCATACATGGCAGCTTCAGGCGAGATAAACTGGTCAATGTAAGTGGTTAACTCGGAATAGTTCATGGCATCTGCAACGTGCAGGGTTTGGTCTGCCTCAAAAAATGTAACTGTAGCAAAAGGTGTTTCCTCGTTAGCTGTTATTTGTCTGGGTTTACCGTCAGTTGCTATCTGGTAAAACACGCCGTCTACTGCAACCATTTCTCCATCTAAACCAGTAAGGGTACCCATTCCAAAGTCGCCATGCTTAGCCAATTCAGCGTAGGTTACGATTCCATCATACTGTCCTTGGGCAAACGGTTTGAATGCGGCAACCTGAAACAGGGTTTCTCTGTCAACAGAATTCACGCCTGACTGTGAATTCAACACAAAGTAAACTGCAACACAACCAAGAACAACAACCAAAACCAGCAACAAAACATGAACCCGCGTAACCTTCAACAGAACGTACCCCACATAAACAGCATCTTTCAGTTTGTTCTCAATAAATCCTTTTAGGTTATAACACAAAACAACCCAAAAAAACGTGCACACTCAAACCGCACCAAAAAAACACGGTTAAAACAATAATGAGTTCACCGACACATATCCAAAATATTATTGAAAATTCAAATAAGAGAACAGGAATTGGGTAAGCATTGACTTGATAACAGGTGTATATTATGGATACTAAATCGTTTGATGCTGAGAAAACTGCAATCGAATTGATTATGACCGATAATAACGAGAAAAAGAAACAGTTAGCTAAACAAATCTTTGACACCGCAAACAAAAAGGGAATCTACCCCGCAAGCATACACGATTTTTACATGGCCCGCGGCAGGGGAGAATTTGGCGGTTTCACAGTTCCCGCCATAAACCTCAGGGGCATGACCTACGATTTAGCCCGCGCAATATTCCGAGTAGCCAAAAGAAACAGTTCTGGCGCGTTTATCTTTGAAATCGCCAAGTCTGAAATCGGCTACACCAACCAAGCACCAATCGAATACGCAAGCATGGTTCTGGCAGCCGCAATAAAAGAAAACTACAC
>JBAZEV010000038.1:0-19472 GCA_041653695.1 Bathyarchaeia archaeon | reverse complement strand
AGGTGCCACAAACCCACAGTGTACGGGTTGCCGTATTCTTGGGCGTTTACGGCTGTTACAAGCCCCGCCGTTAACATGGTTGCAACTATAACCGATACTAAACTGAATGAAAGAACAGAAACCCTGTTGTTATGTTTCACAATATACACCTCATTTCTAGTATATCTAAAAGAAAAGTTTGGTTTAGCTCTCCCTGCGGAACAGCGCGTTCCCACTGCGGAACATCAATCTTCGTTTTCGTCAATCTTTCTGTGTTCTTGGCTAATCTTGATTCGTCTTTGCATCCTAAGAGCCTCAAAAACAAACAAAACCAACGCAGCAGTGGTTATCAGGGTAATCAACAAAAAGAAGATTTTGAACTCCTCAGTTTCAACAGAGTAGTGTATCGCCAGAACAACAAGCTCTACTATTAACGCGGCGAGAAAAGCCAGCGCATACACCAGCGGGTTAGGAACAAGAAACCTGCCAAACCACATGTAACCATGAACAGGCGCTTTTTGTTTCATAACATAGTTGCCAAGGTCGTTTTTTGTGACTAACTCCATGTTTTCAAGTTTTTGCAGGTGACGATACGCAACACTTGGGCTGCTGAGGTTAACTCCTCGCATGACATCTCTTGGACCAACAGGACCATTTCTAACAGCGTACAAGTAAACCTTCAGGGTAACGCCTTGCAATCCAGTAATATCTGTTCCTGACACAACATTACCCCTCCTGTATAATTGCGGCGGTTTAATGTAAATAAATATTTGCTGTTGTACATGTTCTTTCTGAGAACACATTTGTTCTTCAGGGAGAATTATATGCATTATTTGTATATCTATTATTGCGGAGATGAATCATGAAACTTGAAAAAAAGTTGATTGCATTCAGTGTCGTTGCTCTAATCATCGGAGTTAGCTCAGTTATGCCTCTGTTGTTCTTGATGACTCCTTCCGTGAAAGCTAATGTTTCGCTCAATGAGCCATGGTTTAATGTTAGCATGCCATATGCTTACTGGACTTGTTATGATGGACCAGCAGAATTTCCTTCTGACTATCCCTTTGAAAAACCTGAGTTTTCAAATGCTTCATACTACGTTACTTATCAATCCACGATGATTTTAAACTTCACACTCGAAGACCTTCCAACTACTGACCCCTATGACGCCCGAGTGGAATACTACCAAATAGCGATAAGCTCTGACAAAGAACAAATCATTACTATAAACTGGTTCGTAGGTACATACAATTCCAGCAGCACTTTTGATACTCTTGATTTCCTCGATAACTTCCACCTCAAACTCTATGACAAGTTTGACACAGTAGAATTTGACAAAAGAACCGGCGAAGGAAACGGTTTGCTAAAACCCGATTGGACTATTGGGTTTTCAGTAATCGACCCAGATTGTCGAACTCAAAGTTATGGCGTTACTGACCCTGTTGTTGGCCAAAACCTTACCACTGACATAGTCTCTGCTCTAAGAGAAGCAGAATTATTGTCCATAACTATTCGCAGAATCGGTTGGGTCACCTTTTCTGGCAATACAACCGTAGTAACCTTGGCAAACAACGAAGCTGTCAACCAAATACAACTGAACAAATTTGGGGACGGGTTCCTATATAACACCATGATTCCAGAAGAAGAACTGCAAACAGTTGACTTACGTTTGCCTACTGAGTATTACTGATTCCATCTAGGTGCAGTCAATGAATAGTGAGCAACTAACTGGCAATACGCTGAGCGTTTACGCGTATGTGGTAAAGGAGAATAGGCCAGTTGGTACTAGGGACGTTATGCGTGGAGCAAACCTGAGTAGCCCAAGCGTGGCACATCGTCACCTGCAAAAACTTGAGGTAATGGGGTTGCTTGAAAAAAACCAGCACGGCGACTATGTCCTCAAGGAAAAAACCAGCGTCGATGGTCATGTGTGGATGGGAAAAAACCTTGTTCCTCGTTTAATGTTCTACTCCTTCTTTTTTATGGGCGCATTCGGAGCAGAAGTTGCAATTCTTTTGGTGAGTTACCTGTTTGAAGACTTTGTTATTGAAACAAGTTTTCTTTTCCTAACCGCAATAACTGCTATTGCAATGGTTCTTTTCTTTGTTGAAGGTGTCTTTTTGCACAGAAAAACAAACACATGATGTTCAACGTTAGTTTTTTCTTGAAACCAGTAATAATCTGATTATGTAGATGACTACTGATGCGATGAAACATCCTGTACAAAGAATGTATGAATTCGCAACAGTGAAAATTCCTGTGTTAAGTAACGGATTATATGTTAACGGGTAGAATGGTTGGATGTCACTGTAGTTCATTGAGTCAAGCAGTATGTGGATGTAGACTCCACTAAAGAAGCAACTAAAACACTCCTGAACGACACCTTTTGCTCCAGCCTGAAAAATGTTAGTAACGAAGAAAACTTGCCTCTGATACGGTACATCACCAACGCAAGAGGAACTGCAACCAGCGTTCCACCTAGTAACGAGTGAAAAAACCCATGCAACGGGTAATCAAGCCGTAAAACCAGTACTAGGAACGGTTCCACATCGACAATCACGTTGGCAACAAGAAATGTAGGAAAATCTATGAAACTAAGAAAAAGCAGTCCCAAAAACAAAGCTGGACCAAGATGAAAAGGCGTAAACGACATACTTGACTGTTGTGCCCAGCAACAAATTTTAGTTTTTGCCGTCTTGCCGTTACTGTTTGTGGTTTCTGCTTTTCAGTAAGCTTTTATTTATGCCGTCTATCATTGCTTCGACGCTTGCCATTACTATGTCTTGGTTTGCTGACCGCGAAGAGACAACGTTTCCGTCTTTGTCTTCAACTTTGATTAAAACTTCGCCGATTGCATCTGAGCCGCCTGTTGTTGCTTCTATTCGGTATTCTTTGAGTCTGACGTTGACCAATGAAGATGTTAACTTCTGAACAGCTTTGATTGCCGCATCAACAGGACCCAGACCAGTCTCTGATGCAACATACTCTTTTCCGTCCAGTACCAGCCTGACTGAAGCTGTTGGAATAACCCGTATGCCCGTGAAAACTGAGAAATCGGTCAAGTCAACAATACGTTTCTCTTTTACCACTTTGCCCATAACTGCACGCGCAATCGCTATCATGTCTGCGTCTGTAACCTTTTTGCCCTTGTCACCCAAATCCTTGATTGTCTTTACAATTTCTCCCAATTGTTGGATAGTTGGGTGTAACCCGATTGTTTCCAGTTCAGCTTTAATTCCGCTTGCACCCGCCAGTTTGCCTGCAACCAGTTTGCGTTTTCTTCCAACAAACTCGGGTTGAATCGGCTCAAACGTTGAAGGCGCAACAGTAACTCCGCGGGTGTGAATTCCAGACTCATGTGAGAACGCGTTTTCGCCAACGATGGCTTTGTTGGCTTGTATCTGCATTCCAGACAACCTAGAAACCAGCCGCGAAGCTTCGTACAACTGTTTAGGGTCTACTCTTGTTTTCTTGTTGTAAATCAGGTTCAATGCAACTACTATCTCTTCCAGTGCAGCGTTTCCTGCGCGTTCACCTAAACCGTTTACTGCAACGTGAACCTGTTCTGCTCCTGCTTCAACACCAGCCAACGAGTTCGCAACAGCCATCCCAAAATCGTTATGACAGTGCACACTGATTGGAATCGAAACCACGCTTTTCACTTCATTGATTAACCACTTCATCGTGGTGGGAATCATAATCCCAACCGTGTCTGGGATGTTAATTCGGTCAGCGCCTGCTTCTTGTGCTGCTTGGCATACCTGTTTCAGGAAATCTATTTTTGTTCTCGTTGCATCCATCGGAGAAAACTCACAGACTAAACCATGACTTTTGATGTACTCCACCGAGTCAATGGAACTAACCAAAACCTGCTCCGGAGTCATGTTTACAGCATATTTCATCTGAACCTCAGACGTAGAAATAAACGTGTGAACCGCGTCAACGTCACATCCGATGGCTACATCAATGTCGTTTCGTTTACTTCGGGCTAAACCACAAATCTCTGCGTTTAATCCCGCTTTGGCTATCTGTTTGGTTGAACGTTGTTCGCCTTCTGAACTGATTGGAGTACCCGCTTCTATGGTGTCTACGCCTAGTTTGTCAAGCAGTCGGGCTATCTCCAGTTTCTCTTCCGTAGTCAAAGAGACACCTGGCGTTTGCTCGCCATCCCTTAAGGTGGTATCAAATATTCGAATATATTCTCCATTTTCTTTTTCCACAGGACTCCCTTCCCATATTTTCTTATTTGGTTAAAATCTCCTTAGCCATAGCCTTCGCCATGTCCAAGGTTGTAGCTTTACCGCCAAACTCGGGAACTGTAACTCCTTTACGAAGAGTCTCCCGCACCGCATCCTCGATAGCCTGAGCTGCCCTGAAACATTCTTGGTCGTTGTAGCGTTCACCCAACCAATCCAGCATCATCTTCGCTGATAGTATCATTGAACACGGGTTCGCGATACGTTTCCCAACAATGTCTGGTGCAGAACCATGAATAGGCTCAAACAGGGCGTAGTCATCGCCAACGTTTGCTCCAGGCGCCATACCCAAACCGCCAATCAGCTGGGCTGCCTCGTCAGATAAGATGTCGCCGAACATGTTAGTGATTAAGATAACATCGAAACTTTGCGGTTCCCTGATTAAACGCATCGCAGCGGCGTCAACATACTGCTCACTGTACGCGATGTCGGGGTGCTGTTTTGCGACTTCACGGCATGTTTTGGCGAACAGTCCACATGTAACCCGCATAACGTTTGATTTATGAATCGCAACCACCTGTTTTCTGGTCCGGGTTTTAGCGACCTCAAACGCTTTTTTGGCAATTTTTTCAGATCCCTTCTTGGATATTACCCGCAGGCAGATTGCAGTTTCGTTTATTTCAAACTCGATTCCGCGGTAAACGTCTTCGGTGTTTTCGCGGACGAATATCATGTCTATGTCTGGGCGCAACGCAGGTGCACAGGGATACGTTTTGATTGGTCTGATGTTTGCGTATAGGTCAAACATGATTCTTAGTTTCACGATTACGTCTGCGGCGGTTTCGCCAACTGGGCCCTTCAGGCATACATGGGTTTTTTTGAATGTGTCAACTGTTTCTTGTGGAAGGGCAGTTCCCTTCTTTTCCAGACATTTATCGCCGGCGTCTACGTGAATCATGTTCAGTTTTATGTCAAATCGTTGTTGCACTGCATCCAAAACCTTCAGAGTTGCCTCTGTTAGTTCTGGTCCAATCCCGTCGCCGGGCAGTAACGCTATGTCATATTTACTCATTTTTTGCAATACTCCTTTTCAGGTGCTCAATTAATCCACCGTCATTCAAGATTTCCATGATGAACTCCGGCAGCTTGGTTGCCTGCAATAATACACCCGTTGTTTTGTCCTCAACTTTACCTGTTTGCAGGTTCACCGCTAGCGTGTCTGCGTCTGCTACTTTGGTTGAAACACCCGGACACACAAGTACTGGTAACCCGATGGTTATGGCGTTTCTGTAGAATATACGCGCAAACGATTCAGCTAACACACATTTAACGCCTGAATACTTCAAGGCGATTGGTGCTTGTTCCCTGCTTGAGCCACAACCAAAGTTTTTGGCACCAACAACGATTACTCCATCTGCGGCTTTTTCTGGGAATTTAGCATCCAAGCCTTCCATGGCATGTTTTGCCAACTCATATGGGTCTGTGTGAACCAAGTATGGTCCAGGCAGGATAACGTCTGTGTCGATGTTGTCGCCGAATTTGATTACTTTTCCGTTTATTGTCAACTTTGCTTTTCTCCTTTTACATTTTCCTTGGGTCAACTATTTTGCCTGCTATCGCCGAAGCCGCAACCGTTGCAGGAGACGCCAAATACACATACGATTTAGTGCTTCCCATACGACCAATGAAGTTACGGTTAGAAGTGCTTATACACGCTTCGCCATCGGTCATTATGCCCATATGTCCACCTAAACATGGACCACAATTCGGGTTAGCAACTGTTGCACCCGCTTGCATGAACGTTTTAACCAATCCCTCGGTTACCGCATTCAAGTATATCTCTTGGGACGCGGGGATAACGATCAACCGCACAGTTTTGGCAACCTTTTTGCCCTTCAATATCTTGGCGGCGACACGCAGGTCTTCGATTCTGCCGTTGGTGCATGAACCAATGAAACCTTGGTTTACTTCAGTGCCCTCCACTTCCGAGACTGGTTTAACGTTGTCCACAGAATGCGGAACAGCAACCTGAGGCTCTAATTCTGAAACATCTATGTTTACTGTGCGTTCATAGATTGCGTCTTTGTCGCTTTTTACTGGATTAAACGGTTTATTGGTTCTGGCTTTAACGTAATCAACTGTTTTTTGGTCAGGTTCAATTAACCCTGCTTTGGCTCCCATCTCCACGGCCATGTTGGATAACACCATTCTGCCGTCGATGGTCAGGTCTCTTATAGTTGAGCCCGTAAACTCTAATCCCTTGTAGATTGCGCCGTCTGCGCCAATCTCGCCGATTATTTTCAGGGTTAAATCCTTGGCAGAGATTAGATTCTGGAATTTTCCAGTTACATCTACTTTGATAACTTCAGGTACCCTAAACCACAGTTTACCCGTGGTGAAAACTGCGGCCATCTCTGTGGAGCCAATTCCAGTTGCGAAAGCGCCGAATGCTCCGTACGTGCATGTATGAGAATCTGAACCAACTATCACCTCTCCAGGTAATACGTGCCCTTTTTCTGGCATTACTTGGTGGCAGACTCCGCCGCGTCCAACATCGTAGAAGTTTTTGATTCCCTGTTCTTCAACGAAGTCTCTGACCGTTTTGTGCAATCCTGCAGAAATCACAGAGCTTGCAGGTACCAAGTGGTCTAGTATTACCACTATTTTGTCTGCGTCCCAAACTTTTTTGGCTCCAATCTCATGGAACGATTTGATGGCCAATGGTCCAGTTAAGTCGTGGGTCATTGCAACGTCGATGTTTGCTTCCACTATTTCTCCTGGAATAGCCTCTTTTTTGTTTGAGGCTTTTGCTAAGATTTTTTCGATTATGTTCATTGTATTTCACCTTCAACTTGATTTTTTAATATAAATATATCCGCCATACCGCCTGCTGACCTAACGTGTTCTGACAAACTGAAAATGGCTCTATTGGAGGCTGTGCTAACAAAGTGTGGCTTAATTGAACGAAATATTCTGGCCGAGGAGGAAACGATCCCTCAATTTTACAACCTCTAGGAACTCAATCTGTGTTCTGTCTTAAAAGTTTTTAGGACTTTGAATAATAAAACTTTCACTGTTTAATTAGTTTTAGAATCGCTGACTTTAGAGTATTATGAAACAGTTTTTCTTGTTTACCTGTTTAGGGATAGTCATGGTAAATTGGGCTCCTTTGCCGAATATGCCTGTTTCTTGGATTGTCCAACCGTATGTTTCGCATATTTTCTTGATTAAATACAACCCGTAGCCTGTGCCTTTGCCGTAGCCTTCTTCAAAGATTTTCTGTTTCTCGTTTTCTGGTACGCCCACGCCGTTATCCTCGTAAATCAGTTGCATGTCGTCTTTTTCTTTTTTATAGTACACCCTGATTGTGGAGAATGTTTCTCCGTATTTGTGCGTGTTATCCAGCAGATTATAGAATGTTTGCCTCAAAAGCGAGTCTGCGAGCACCTTCAAACCGCCGCATTCATTCAAGATTTTACCTTCAGAACACGAAAGCAGCAAACAGGCCTCGTCTATGCTGGTTTTTACATCCACGTACGTGGGATCTTCTGTGCCGACTTTTTCGTAGACTCGGGCAAAATCAAAAATGTTTTCGATTTGGTCAACAGCGGATTCAATGGCATCTAGATTCTCTGAAGTCTGATTATTACCCAAAAGTTGCCTTTTGGCAAGGTAAATGTTGTTCATGATAACCGCAAGTTTGTTTCGGGCGTCATGCCTAGTTAGCCTGCCAACTACGCTTATCTTTTCGTTCAGTGTTTCCATGTTTTTTAATGTGTTTTTCAGGGCCTCTTCTGTTTTCGTGTGTTCGGTTATGTCAACCATTATTCCGCGTATGCCCGCAATTTTGTTTCCACGAACAATTGGCGTAGAATTTACGATTATTGGAAACGTTTTGCCCGTTTTTGTTATTGCAGTGTAATCGTTGGGACCAGTTTCCTGCCCCGTGAATAGTGTAGCAAGATTTTTTTTGGCTCTTTCTCGGTCTTTGGGCGATATCATCTGATCTGCAGTTAAACCGTTTTCAAAGTCTTCCTTTGAATACTCAAACTTGGCGTATGCTTCATGGTTCACGAACGTGAGTACTCCCCGAATGTCTGTTTCAAAAACAACTTCAGGCAACAACTCGCTTAATTCCCTGAAACGTTTCTCTCTTTCCCTTAGCTCTTCTTGTGCCTTCTTTCGTTCTGTTATATCGCGTATAATTGCCTGAAAACCTGTTATTTTTTCTCCTTTTTTCAGCAACCTTGTGTGTAATTCACCAAAAAATCTACCCCCATTTTTAGTTATGAAACTTACTTCAAACGGTTTAGGAAAACCTCCAGCAAAAAGAGAATTGTATAAGTCAATCAACTCTTTTGAGCTTTCAACCAGTGGAACAAACTCTGAAAAAGATTTGCCAATTAGTTCCTTTTCAGAAAATCCTGTGCTTTTGATTGCAACAAAATTGCAACTGGTTACTGTTCCGTTCATGTCAAACGTGAATATGCTGTCTGGAGCTTGCTCAACTAGATTCCTGTATTTTTCTTCAGACTCTTGAAGTGCTCTCTCCATTTCTTTGCGCTCAGTAATGTCTTGGGCGGTTCCGAAAACTCCCCGTAGAACCCCATTTTTATCTATTTCAAGTTCTGCATTCTCGCGTATCCACTTGATTTCTCCATTCACGACTATTCTATGTTCTATGTTGTATGGTTCTCCAGGACGCGTTGCTTTCCATTTTTGCTCAACATTTGCCCTATCATCAGGGTGGACTGCTTCAAGAAATGTTTCATACGCCAGAGGTTTCTCTTTAGGTATGCCGAACATTCTGTGGGTTTCATCTGACCAAACCAATTTATTTTCTTGAACATCTAAACGCCAACTTCCTATCTTGGCAACTGCCTGAGCACGGTTCAAATCGTTTTGGCTCTCATGCAGAGCATTTTCTGCTCGTTTTCGTTTAGTGGTTTCAAACAGGGATAATGTGAGTCCCAAAATCTGGCCTGTTTCGTCTTTTACTGGTGTTAGTGTCCAATCCCAATATGTTACTCCTCTTTCTGGTTGGTCTGCGAACGTGAATGGTTTGTCTATGAATGTAACTGGTTTGCCTGTTTTTTTGGTGTTTTCAAATATTTTTTGGTTTTCATCGTTTGGGAACAAGTCAAAATGGTTTTTGCCAACCAGTTCCTCAACTGTGTGTCCAGAACCTTTTGCGTAGGCGGAGTTGACTGCTACAAAGTTGAAGTCTACGTCAAAGTAAGCAAGCATTACACCTAAGTTTTCCATAATTGATATAAGCAATATTTTTTCTGATGGCGACTGTTTCAACTCATTTTTGTTGTCGGCATGCAAACCGTGTTTTGGTTTAGAATCAGGGGCGTTTTCAGTTAATCTTTCCCACGGGTTACTCATTTACCAACCGCCCACATGATATTCAGTGTACAATCGCCAACAATTAATCTGTGTGTGCTGTCTATAATCTTTATGAAATAAAGTTCTATATCTGCAGGGTTTTCCTATTCTTCAGATTAGACCAAAATTTGTATGGAAAGTATTATGCAAATAAACGCGGGGAATACTTACCTGTTGGCTAAGTGTTAAAATCTTTTAGTATTTAGTTGACTAAAGACTTGATCCTTCTGATGTTCATGTTTTTCTGTTGTTTTTGTTTAATGTGAACTCATAAAATCGAATTAAACAGAAACGCAAACATGCAAAATATTAAATTTAATAACCAACAAATAACAAACTGTGAAATTTTACTTGGTGAAACTAGGTAGCTTCAGGGAGCTACTGAGCGAAACCATTCCACTGATAAGCATCCTGATTGGGGTGGCGCTGGTTTCCGTTTCAATAGGTCCATTTTACAATTTGGATACCCACCTTGAGTACGAAACCACTCTAGCCGTAGTCAAACAGGGCATGCCCTACATTACCTCATATGGCAGTTTGATTGACCAGCCACCGTTAGGCTTCTATGTTTCTGCACTCGTTTTCAAAGGCGTTGGGTACTCATACGCTACAGGTGTAAACGTAGTAACATTGTTTGGGCTTGGATGCACAGTGTTAGTTTACGCGCTCGGAAAAATTTTGTATGACAAGCTAACTGGAGTGCTCGCCGCTGCGCTTTTCGCTATGACGCCGTGGCAGATGATTATTTCAAGAAGTTTCTTAATCGACGTTCAATGTCTGTTCTTTAGCCTGCTTTTTCTGTTGGTGGGAATCCATGCAATCCGCAAAGATTCACTCAAACTTTTTGTGGCTTCGGGGACATTTTTCGCTATTGCACTTTTAACAAAGTTTTATGCTGTATTCGCCTTGATTCCGCTTGCCGTTTTTTACTTGTATTTTCGCCAAAAAAATTTAAGCCGCATACCTGCTTTGGTGGCTTACTTTTTGCCAGCCATATTTCTCAGTTACTTGTGGTACGAAATAATTGCAGGAGAAGGATGGCTTTCTATTTTAGGTCATAACGATTTTATGGTCTTTAATCTTGCAGGGTACAATCCGTCATGTTTGTTTGTTGGTATTTTTCTTTTGGGCAGTATCGGAGTGTTGTTCTTGCCCACAACCGCTTTGTCTTTGCTTGTTGGTTTTTTTGGCAGAAAATTTTATCCCAAAACTTTTTCCATTGACCTGATGTGCTTGATTACCATTATCGTGGTTGCTAGCGTGAACACTTGTCTGGGGTTTGGTCTGAATCTTAAGTGCCCGTATCTTAATCCCGTTAAATACGATTACCAATTCTTGCCCTTCGTTAGTTTGTTGGCGGCATCATTGGTCAGCAAATTTCTTTCCCTGTATAACTCGGCAAATTTGAAAGAAAAACTAAATCGGTTGCTTTTTTTGGTTGCCTCAATTGGGCTGATTTTGTTGGTGTGGTCAATGTTTTTTGATATGCTGTTTATCAATGTTTACTCCATTATTGACTATGCTGTGTTCAATGTCGAACTAAACCGAGATTTGGGTTATTCTTTCTTTAATTCTGCACCACTTGGAGAATATAGCCCTCTGATATACGTCCAATTTTTTGGATTCATCTTTGTAACCGCTGGGCTTGTGTTTGCGTTAATTAATAAATCTGGATTGTTGCACAAGACCAACTTATGACCCAATTTTTTTGTCCAGAAATATCTTAAATCTTCAGTCAACTAAAGATTAAAATCTTAATATAATATGATAAGGCTGATAGTTAGAGAATTGAAGGTTTTGCCGTTGGATAAACCTGAGTTTGATGCCCAGAAAAACCCAGAACTGTTACTGCCTGTTGTGGCTTCTTTTGAAAATGGTGCTGTAATAGTTACCTTACCTGATGGTGTAGAGGAGTTTTCGTCAAAAGGTTACGGCGTAGCTGAAAACGGCAAACTGACTCTAAGTTCTTGTGAAGCCCTGTTTCTTTTGGGCAAAAAATCAATCGAAGTAACAGATAAACAAACCAAAGAAAAGATACTTTTCCAGAATTTACTCAAACGTTTCCAAACCGCAGACAAAGACGTCTGGGTAAGATACCTGATCTACAGGGACCTAAGAAGCCGCGGTTACGTGGCACGTGAAGGTTTTGGTCTAGGAATCGACTTCAGGGTTTATGAACGTGGAGACTTCGGCAAAGGTACCGCAAAGCACCTGATTTTTGGTGTTTTAGAGGGGCAACCCGTTACCCTAGAGACGTTAGCTCGGACTCAACGTTATGTTCAGAACCTGAAAAAGAACCTGATTCTTGCAGTTATTAACCGCCGAGGCGAAATTGTTTACTATTCTCTTTCAGAACTTAATCTAAACTAAATGTGGTGAATTTGAAGTGTTCCAAACAGTCCGCGGAATGAGAGACCTGTTGCCTAAAGACGCAAAGATGATGCGCTATGTTGAAACAGTTGCACGGCAGATTTCCAAACTTTACGGCTACGACGAAATAATAACCCCCGTTCTAGAAACATATGAACTGTTAGCAGCCAAAACCAGCGAAGAAATCCGCGAACGCATGTACACCTTCAAAGATTTAGGCGACCGCAAAGTAGCTATGCGTCCGGAGTTCACCGCTTCTGTTGCCCGTTTGGTTTCCACCAAGATGCGAAACGAACCCAAACCGTTGCGGTTCTTTTCTGTTGGCAGCCTTTACCGATACGATGAACCCCAGTATGGAAGGTTCCGCGAGTTCTGGCAATCAAACTTTGAACTATTCGGCTCAGACCGACCCGAAGCAGACGCAGAAATCCTGATACTAACAAACGATATGCTCAAACAGTTAGGTTTGAAGAATTACCGCTTCAAAATTGGGCACGCAGGAATCCTAACCGGGATACTAACCCAAGAAGGCTTAGACGACTCGCAGCAGAGCGGACTGCGGCAGTTGATGGACAAAAAAATCTGGGACGAAGCCATAACCTTTGCCCGCAACGCAAACGTTTCAACACAATGTATCAGTGTTTTGGAGCAACTTTTTGAAACAAAAGGCAATGACGCCTTCAAGGTTCTAAGCGATGTGAAACAGGTTGTTCAAAATTACCCCAACGCAGTTTGTGCTGTGGATAACCTTTGCAAAATTCTTGAACTGGTAAACCAGAGCGGAACCAAACTTGAAGTAACCGTTGAAGCAGGCTTTGCCCGTGGTCTTGAGTATTATACTGGAATGATTTTTGAAGCCTTTATTCCAGAACTCGACGTGGCTTTAGGTGGGGGCGGACGTTACGACAAGCTTATCGAACTATTCGGCGGAGAACCCATCCCCGCGGTTGGCGCTGCGCAGGGTATCGACAGGGTTGTTTTGTCGCTTGAAAAGCAAGGGGTTTGTTTATCGTCTGAGAAACAAAAGAGGGTAACCGTAATCTCTGTAAAGGACGAGTGCATGGCAAAAGCGTTGGAGTTGTCTGATTTGTTGCGTAAAGCTGGCTTGTTTGTTGAAGTCGGCGTTATGGGACGTAAAATTTCTACTGCCTTGGCTGATGCTAACCGAAGGGAAGTTGCCTACGCCGTGATTGTTGGTCCCAAAGAACTTGCAGAAAACAAGGTTGTTCTAAGGAAAATGGCAAAAAATGAGCAGGTTACCGTTGACATAGATGACCTTATTCAAATGATATTTGCAGGTTCGACGTAGACTGTTTTTGTCTGTTTGCTAGTTTGCGGATTCCAACAAAGGCTACTCCTATCCAACCCATCAACCCCAGCATATATGTTGTTACCATTACCAAGTTCACAAGGTGTGTCGTTAGGGGGTACATGTCTGAGAGAATCACAAACGTGTCCGTGAATGCGTTGAAGAACCAGTGCATCAGTATGGATGCCTGAATGCCGTAAACTATGTAAATTGTGGCCAAAACTAAACCCACCGCCGCGGCAGAGCTAATTTTCCCAAGTTCCCAGCTGACTCCGGGGTTAAAGTGTGCCAAACCAAAAATTGCGGCAGTTATTACAACCATGCCCCATTCACCGATGCTGATTCCGCCTATGATGCCGTGTTCTTTTACTGTTTTTGTTCCAGCCCACTTTTTGGCTTTATCTGGGAAGAACGGTGCTAATACAAAGATTTTCAGTAACTGTCCTTTAGATGCCGTTGCTATGTTTCTTCCGTTCCAGAACACATACGCGATAACTAATGCACCGATTGGAACTAAACGGAATATGATTTCCTCTGTTACCGACGCGTATGAGAGGTCTACGATTGCCTCAAACGGGTTGGCTGGTATGGATGGGGTTCCTGTTGGGATTCCACCAACTTCTTGTATGCTCTGGATTAGTAATACCACGATTAACGTCATGCTGTTTATGATTGGCATTGCAAAAAGGCAACTGTTTAAAGACTTTTTTATGGGGTTAACAAGGCTTTCTTTAACTACGGTGTAAAAACCGTCTTTTAGTTTCCATGCTGCAACAAAGCTTGCAACAAATACGCTCCATATCCCCAAAAAGACTATGCCTAGATTGATTCCCATTGGTATGTATGCTGTTTTGTTGAAGAACCACACAGGCAAACCTGTTACGGTAAGTGCGGTGACTTTCAGTCCTTCTTGTGTGAAATAGAACAGTATTGGCTGCAGGGCGATTGAGAAACCGTACAAGAAAACTGTGAGTAACACCATTATTACCAGTAACATTTTGGTGAAAAGTTTGGTAACGTCAACTAACATTGCAGCTTCATCCATGTAACTTCTTGTTTATTTCGGTAAATTAATTTGACTTATCATACTGATTAAGTTGCCCGCAACAACCCTTTGACGTTCTCTTTTATTGTCCTGAGCAGTGTGTGCCTTATTTTTTCTGGCTCTTTGATGTTTTCCAGTTGACTGATTCGGTGATATGTGGGTGGATGTGGGTCAAAACGTAGCCACTCTGACCTGCGGTACCCCTTAAATTCTGGTTCTCTTTTGTTGAGCGGAAACAGTCTTCTGAACGCTATCTTCTTCAGGGCTTCTGCCAAAACTTTAGGTTGCCCAATAATTTTGGCGGAGTCTAAATCTGCTCTGCCTTCTAGAAACTTGCCAAAAAAGTAGATTAAACTCAATGCTGCGATGAAGTAACCCCAGAAAACTATCAAACCTAACGTTGCGATGATTGGCAAAACCACATAAAAACGCACCAGGAACTCTAAACTGGTCATCAACGACATAACAATTGGGTCATGTGCTTTAAGGTGGCTCATCTCGTGGCCAATTACACTTAGCAGTTCATCTTCTTCTAGTTGTGTCAAGATTCCAGTTGTAATCAACACTGTTCCCAAACTTGCAGTTGGACCAGCCGCCGCGGCGTTTGGGATTATGGTGTTTTTTATTACAATTTTTGGCGTCTTTAAACCAAACTTTTCGGCGGCGGTTTTCACAATCTGGTAAACGTTAACCCGTTTAACAGACAGGTTTTCAGGTGTACACTCGACACCGTATTCTGAAAAGGTTTTACTGGAACTTTGGCAGCTGGGCAGTTTTCCATCTGCTATTGACTCTTCGTGGATTTTTTTTCTTATCTCAGAAATGTTTTGTGCATACCTTTTACGGAATTCCTCAAACTTTTGTGGCAAAAAATAGTACTGGAGTAAAACTATTTCCTGCTGTTTCTTTGTGATTTCCCAGTCGCCACTTTTCCCTACTATTTTTCCTGAAAGAATTGACAACAAGAAAACGAGTGCAACAAAAATTATTGGTCCATAAAACCCAAAAATCCAGAAAAACGCAAACGTTACCGCTGTTAACATCACGTAAAGCGAGAGCATGGATTCTGTGAAGATTCTTCCAATTATGCTTCTTTTTTCTTTTTCTGGTACCACTTTTTCGTTTGGCATAAACGCGAGGTACAACGTGGTTTTGCGGGTTTCGTCTTCAAAGAGTTGAATCATCAAAAACAGGTCGTCGTAGAGTTGGTCAAGAAAAGTTTTCGGAATCGTTGCATCACTTAATGTCATCGTTACCTTTACTGGTGCTGAGGCTTCAACTGTAACATCTATGTAGTTTTGTGTTTTTGGGACATTGACCCTGTATTTTAGGGACTGTTTACCGTTTTCTGATATGGTGTTTATGTTCGTGAAGTTTCTGTATTTGGTTTGTTGTAGAAGATAAATGCGTTTCAAATATTCTGGGAGAAACTTCAGGTCGCCCAACGGGACTTCGATGTCGATGCTGTATTCTGCTTTTTTATCTGTGCCTGTTTGTGCCATTTCAAAACCAGTATATTATTGGCTTGGAGTTGATTTAAGGTAACTGATTATTCAAACCTTTTACTGGTTTTAGTGTGTATAACGGTAAAAAATGTTTGATTTTATTTTGCTTGTTCTTCTTTTTCGAGGCGTTGAATTTCTTCAAGGAACTGGCGTATCGAGGGTTGTATTCTGACTCTGCCGTCGTTTGTTAGTTGAATGAAACTGTATTCCTGTAAGAAACTGACGATTTTTTCTAGTTTAATCTGCGGTATTGCCACTTCTTTCATGACTTCTGCAATATTGTGCCATTCGCCGTCTTTGAGCACCCACAATACTTCGTCCATGTTGGTCATGTAATTTCCTCTTTGGATGAGTTTGTTGGTTGTATGCATAAATGGGTTATGAATTTTATCTTCAAGTTTTTTTCATATATTTTTGCTGATTTTTTTCTAGATTTTAGTTCTATATTATTATTCTAGAAAACTGCTAGGGAACTTCGTTTCTCATATCTTTATATTTCATAAACTGAGAAGTCAAATACGAAGACCAAGGATCAACAAACACCACGCAACTTGCAACACCAAAACATCTGTTTGGCAGCAAGAAACTGAAGGTGCCTATGGAGGAACCAAAAAATTGGCAACAACTGGAGTAAAAGAATTCGTTGACGACCTAAGAACAGACTGGAAAGACTTATGGCAAAACCGTGTAGAGGACAAGGTCCGAGCTGAAGGCATAGCCAAAAAAGATTACTCCAAACTGTTTGTTGAACGCGGAACAGTAATCAAGGCAACAAGAGACTTCAAACCAATTGAATTCTTCGACATCGTTGAAGCCTACCTTGGGATAGACGCCGACAAAACAGTACCCGTAAACTCAACAATCGGCGGATGGGGCAAATTCGTAAAAGAAAACATAAAAAAACAAAACCCCCAAACAAAACGAACCTACACGCCCACAAAACAAAAACCAGCAAAGGGGCAACACCAAAAAAACGGTGGACGCGGCTGGTTGAACGCAAAACTCTAAGCTTTTTGCCTCAGAATCAAATGAACACTCATTTTCTGTTTTTACACGCCAAAAGCCAATAATTGTAAATTGATGGCGGGCGGGACGGGATTCGAACCCGTGACCCCGAGCTCGCTCCCAATTCCCATTGTTAGGAGGCATACACCGACCAGTATTTGGTCGTTCGTGCCCTGTCCAAGCTAGGCTTCGGTAGAAAGCTAAACAACCTTCTATACCCGCCCAGATTTTTCCGCCAAGACATTTCTTAGCTCTTGACTGTTATAACCATAACGCCAAAACAGCATTTCACGCCAACCTAAACAAGCGGATTTGTTGCTAAACTGTACCAAACTACCCGTTTGGTCAGGTAACATTTATGTCGAAGTTAAGTTGTGAATAATGGAGGTAGCGGGGGTACCCGAGCCAGGTCTAAATAGCGGGTCAAAACAGACCCCCTAGGAAAAGGGGGAGGACTTAAGATCCTCTGGCGCAGGCCTCCGTGGGTTCGAAGCCCACCCCCCGCACCAACCGTTATTATCAAGTAAAGATTGTTTTACTTACGCTAGGTAAAAGTTTCTTCACGAAAACCCTTTTCTATACTTTCTCCTCCATTGTGCAGCTAGGTCTTAACTTTGGCTGACGACAAACTGGAAGACGAAACGTATTCGCTGATTTTTACGTCCCTGAAGCATCCTATTCGTAGAAGAATACTTAGGATGCTTGCAGAAAAATCGTTAACGTTTTCTGAAATTCAGGAACAAATCGCCATCGACAGTGGACACTTGAGTTACCACCTTGAAAGTCTCGGCGATTTGGTTGCACATAATGGAGATGGAAAGTATTTTTTGTCAAGTATTGGAACTGCTGCTGTGCGGTTGATGAGCGGCGTTGAAGAACAGACGCCTGCTTCTATTAATAGCAAGCCTAGGCCGTCAGATGTTGTGTGTAAAATTCTTTCGCTCATTTTGGCTGGAATCCTTGTTTTTGCGAGTGTTCACTTTGTTACTTATGCGGTGCCAGTTTCTACGGTAGGGCTATCCCAAGACCATATACATCCTACTCCGCTCTTAATTGGTGCAGGTGAAACCATAGAATTCAATACAACATTAACTGAACGGGAACTGTGGCTTCTTGGAACACCGCCACTGATAACAACAGGTTCGCTAAACCTTTTCGAAGTTAATGGTACCTACGCATACACCTTTGGCATACCATGGATGACACGGAATGCAACAATGTGGGACCTGTGCTCGATATGGCTTGACCTGAAACTTGAAATGTCCAGCGTACCCGTAGGCTCTTCGTCAATTCCACATGCAACTTTGCAGATGCCCCCCTTCTCAGACCTTTCAGTTAGAATACACAAACCTGACGGAACAATAGAAACCAGTGAATTTGATTGGGTGTCTCTTGTTTGGGGCATTAATCACATTCGTTTGAAACCTGTTGAAGTAACGCAGTTGGGAACATACAGGTTTGAAATTACAAACAACAACTCGTATGACTGGAACGGAGTTCTAATTCCTGACGTGGAATGGCAACTAATGACTAAGCCATACTTCTACTACGGAGTCATGGGTCTTGTTATCTCAACAGTAACAATAGCATTCATAGTATACGCGCTCATAAGCAAACATATTACCAAAAACTGACAAAAAACGGGAAACCAAGCTACCTGTTCGGGTAACCCTTAAGTTACTGTTCTGATGCCCTCGGCAACGGTTTCTGCTCTTTTCAGGTTGTTAAGCAACACATTAATTCGGTAAGAACTCATGCCGATTTTAACCAGTTGCTTTAAAATGTAGTCTGGGCGAACAAAAAACTGTTGATACGCATCATGAATCATCTGCTCTATCTCTTTGGTTGGCACAGTGTTTGGAGAAACCTCGGAAACCATTACCCCTGTTTCCCAGTGTTTTTTTTCATCAATTAAACCCTGAGTTTTCAGCTCTTCCCAGATGTCAGTTCCCGGAAACGTCGCCAAAATATTGAACTGCGGAATATCCACCTGCAGTTTCTGCGCAAACTTGAGCGTATTCCAAATCTCTTGCCTTGTCTCGTTGGGTGCCCCAACAATAAACGACGCAACAATTACGTCGATACCAACCTTTCTGGCACGTTTAACAGCGTCTAATGCCTGCTGCGGGGTTGTTTGTTTGTCGTAGTAATCTAAAACTTTCTGTGTGCCATTCTCTATGCCAAAATATATCATTTTACAGTTGCCTCTCACCATCTCCTGCAACATGTCTTGCGGGCAATGGTCCACTCGGCCTTCGGCAAAGAATTCGATGTCAACTTTTTCTTTTTTAAGCCGCTGGCACAGGTTAATTACACGTTTCTGGTTCAATGTGAAGTTGTCGTCAACAAAAAGGGACTGCCTGTAGCCTTGACTGGACAGCAGATGCAGTTCTTCAAGTATGTTATCCACTGTTCGGGCTCGCCAAAGCGTCCGAGCCAATCTTCGGCAACCACAAAAACGGCACCTATAGACACAGCCTCGCGAGGTAACAAAGCTGGTGAACTTTTTGGGTGCAACAACTATCCCCGCTGTTGTGTTGTGGTAGTCTGTGTCCAGCAGTTTTCGGTCTGGAAACGGTAACGAGTCTATGTCTTTGATTAACGGTCTGTCATCTGTGGAAATGATTTGCCCGTTTTGCCTGAAATCTATTCCCCGAACCTTCTTTAGGTCA
>JBAZEV010000037.1:0-20807 GCA_041653695.1 Bathyarchaeia archaeon | reverse complement strand
TCCGATCTTTAGGTGCAGAAAAAGTTTACATCGTTTACCGTCGTTCCCGCGAGGAGCTTCCTGCCCGTGAAGAGGAATCTGAAAACGCCGAGGAAGAGGGCATAATCTTCCAGTTGTTGACTAATCCTATCCGTTTTCTGGGTGACAGCACCGGCTGGGTGAGCGGCGTTGAATGCGTAAAAATGGAGCTAGGTGAACCTGATGCTTCTGGTCGCCGTAGACCTGTTCCGATTGAGGGTTCTGAGTTTCTCATGGATGTGGACACTGTGATTATTGCGATTGGTCAGACGCCTAACCCGTTGATTCAGCGAACCACGGAGGGTCTTGAATCTACCAAGTGGGGCACCATCATCGTTAATGAGCAAACCTGTGCAACCACCAAAGATGGCGTATACGCTGGCGGCGATGTTGTCAGCGGCGCAGCAACAGTCATCAGCGCAATGGGTGCAGGCAAAACAGCAGCCAAAGGCATACACGAGTACATCCTCAACAAGAAGACTGCCAAAAAGGGCGAGTGAACACTTTTTTTGTTTACCGTTTACTGTTTTTCTGATTAAGTGTTCTTCGTGAACCACGAACAGAACACATTCGACACATCAAACTAAGGGGCGATATGAACAACAAAATGGAACGCCTAAACGGAGAAATCAGACAGCGCGAAAAAACGATGAGAGGACTCAAACGAAAAGACACACCAATACTCAAAGGCTACCAAATATACCACAACTACATCAGAGCACATGAAGGCTTAGATGGAAAAACACCAGCCGAAGCATGTGGAATAACAGTCGAAGGACAGAACAAGTGGAAAACTTTGATAGAGAATGCTTCTCGTGAAAGCTAAGTCTATAGTTTGAATTGTTGTGTTTGTTCGGTTTCTGAATGTTTTTTAATCTTTATTTGCCATTCATGAACTTTTTATAAAGAAAAACATATGTAATAATGCGGTTATTATGACCAATCAAAAACCTGCTGATATGTGTAGTTTCTTTCATACTATTTTGTTTGCATATCAAAAAACAACAAAAGAGATTCTGGGTTCTGGAGAAGCATCTCTCATACATCCTATTCTTGACAAAATAATTTTGGTCACCAATAAGCAGAATCTAGACACACTCAAAGAAGAAAATCCTGATAAGATTTTAGAGAACTTTCTAGAAGAGTTATTAAAAAATGGGACTGTAAAATGGGTTGAATTTGAAGAGGTTGAAGACGAAAAATACCTGTTTCATGTTAAAGGTTGCAGATTCTCAAAGCACATTCATGAGTTTCTTAACACTAAAGATACAACATGTCCACTTGCACTTGCTGTAATGGCTTTTCTTCAAGTATCTACAGGAAAAAAGGTTCGCCCAGCAGACTCGGAATATAATAAGACAGGAACAAAAACCTTAATCGAATTTTTAGCGCCAACGAAAAAGGAACTAACCATAACACCACTTTAGCATATAGAGACTCTTCGTGGAAATGTGCCGACAGTTAACACCTTTTAGAAAACAGGGAATGTGCTTAAGAGTTAACAGAACCTTATTTCGTATCATTTATTAAAGACGTTTATTTTTTGTTTACTCTCTTTAGTGTCAGTGTGCAGTCTTCACTTGTTTGTTGACGAGGTCATGTTTGATGTCCGAAAACGTTGATGCAAACGAATCCAAATCCCAGAAGATAGTTACGTCCGCGGATTTGGATCAAGAGTTTAAACGTTCCCTGAAGGACGTTGCGGGTTTTGAGCGTCTTAAATACTGTTACCAGTGCGGTACCTGCACTGCGGATTGTCCGATTGCCCGTTACTGTAAGGATTACCGTCCCCGTAAACTGGCGCGTATGACCCAACTAGGGCTTAAGAATCGTCTTTTGGAGGGTGACGCGATTTGGTTGTGTGCTGGATGTTTCACGTGTGTAGACCACTGTCCGCAGGGTGTTGATTTGGCTGGTGTGATGCGTGGGTTGCGTAACATTGCAGTCAAGGAGGGTATAATTCCCAACGTTTTTCGTGAGTTAACTGATAACATCATGAAAACTGGTTACGCGTATAAGATTCCTGAGTTGCGCCTTAAGCGGCGGGCTGAGCGGGGTTTGCCTTTGTTGCCGAAGGCGGATGTGGAGTCTGTTTCTAAGCTGTTAGAGATTATCGGTGTGAAGTCGCGTTTGGAGCGTAAAAGGTGTTGACTGACCTGAAGTATCTGCTGTTTTTGGGTTGTGCGGTTCCTTACCGTGTTCCCAGTTACGAGTTGTCTGCACGTAAAGTGCTGGAACGGCTAGGCGTCGAAGTTGTTGAGATGCCCGATTTTAACTGCTGCGGCTTGCCTATTGACTCTGTGGAGCATGAGGCGATGCTTGTTTTGGCTGCGCGTAACCTTTGTTTGGCTGAGCAAAAAGGGTTGGATATACTAACACTGTGTCCTGGCTGTGCAGGGACGTTGCGCAAGGTAAACATGACCCTTCAAGAGGACAAGAAACTCAAAGAACACATCAACAGCATCCTCAAAGAGGTCGGTTTAGAGTTCCAAGGCGGAAAAATACGTGTACAACACCTTATCCAAGCCCTTGTAGACGACATCGGTTTCGACAAAATCAAAGCCTCTGTGGTAAAGCCTCTAACTGGTTTGCAGGTTGCCGAACATAACGGCTGTCACGTTTTGCGTCCAGCAAAATACATCGGCTTTGACGACCCCGAAAACCCAGTGTTGCTAAAACGGCTTATCGAGGCTACGGGTGCGACTTGTCTGGATTACATGTACGAAACAGATTGCTGCGGTGCACCGATTGTTGGTGTAAACGACCAAATCCCACTGCAGTTGGCAGGTAATAAACTGCGTAACATCAAAGCCGTGAAAGCACAAGCACTGATTACAGTTTGCCCGTTCTGTCACATGATGTTTGACGTTAACCAGACACGAATCGAACGTCTACTAAGCGAAAAATTTGGAATACCAGTACTACATTACCCACAGTTGCTGGGGTTGGCGATGGGAATAGACCCCAAAGAACTGGCACTAGACGAACTACGAGTAGACCCAACAAAAATATTAAACAATAAATAATCACAGTTCATTGTTATTAGTAGCAAAATTTAATATGCCATTCAAATGCATAACTGTTATTTGAGTTAAAATGTCAAAACAATCCACAGAATCAAAAGATACAAAACCTTTACGTAAACTTGGATTATACCCCAGACGCAGTTTGCTTGATTCTCTGAAGATTGCACAGGCAATTAAAGAACATAGCGCTGGAAATCCATACGATCGATTGGATTTAGCAAAAGCTCTGAATACGACACCATCCAGTAGTAGTTTTAGAACGTTAATATCAGCATCAGGACAATTTGGATTAACTGAAGGAAGTTATGCCGCCAAAAATATTTCACTTGCACCTTTAGGTAAATCGATTGTTTTTCCTCAAAGTGAACAAGAAAAAATAGACGGTATCAAAACTGCACTTTTTTCTATACCCTTTTACAAAAAATTTTTCTCAGATTATGATAATAATAAGCTTCCAACTTTAGACTTTTTGGAAGGCACCTTGAATAGGACATACGGTATTCCAGTAGCAGATTGTAAGACTTGCTACAATTTGATTGTTAAAAATGCAGAAGAATTATGTATCTTAGATGAAATATCTGGTTCTCAATATATTAGACTTAACAAATTGGGTACTTCACCTGTATCTGAAACGCCTAGTAATATGGAGTTACCCGCTCCTTTACCTTCAGAATCAACAACTTTACCCCCTTATACAATTCAGGTTCCAACAAAAGACAATGGAAATATGAACATCACTGTCAATATTTCGTTTGAGTTGCCAATATCAAAAGATGCGGATGTTTATGACCGAATCTTCCAATCACTTAAAAAGAATTTACTCACCCGAGACTCAAAAGCAGATTAAAGATGTACTAATGAGTGTGGGCAACTTCAAAAATGAAGTTGATGCTATACTCAAACAACAAAACCAAGTTGTTGAAGTATCAAATGTAAGAAAAACAATTGAGAAACTATTTTTGAAATTTCATTCTGTTGCTATTCAACTTAAAAGAAGGACAAGAAATAAATCACCATTTCTAATTCAAGATGAATATGATGTTCAAGACCTTCTTCATGCGCTTTTAAAGATTGACTTTACAAATATCAAGCCTGAGGAATATTGTCCCAGTTATGCAAGTGTTTCTCCACGAATTGATTTTTTCTTAAAGAATGAACAAATTGCTATCGAAACTAAAATGGCAAAGAAAGGTCATGGTAATGTTAAAATTTCAAACGAATTGATTATAGATAAAGAATATTATCAGAAAAAATCAGGTGTTGCACTCCTTTATTGTGTTGTTTATGACCCTGAAGAAATAATCACGAATCCTGATGGTTTTGAACAGGACATCTATGAAAAGAGTGAACATTTTGAAGTGAAAGTTTTTGTGATTCCAAAGCGATAATCGTTTTGGCTATTTTTTGTGTGTTTTTGTTGAGCGTTTCTAGTACATCCTTTTTGGTATTGTTTTTTAGGCAATATGTATTTGTTGTTGTTTTGCTATTTGGTTGCTGTAGGTGTGGTTTTGATTTGTTGAAGTGGGAGTATAGTGTTCTTGCGTTGAAAACTAAGGTTCACATCAATACGCGTGAGCGCGAAAAGAACCCTGTTATCCAAAATGTGCAAGACGAATTGAACGGTTTAGGTGACGCTGGCTGGGAGCTGGTGGGTGTTCAAAACATTCGGCTGGAAACGGGTATGTTGTTCACTGTTGTGTACCTTAAACGGCAAAAACAGTAGCGTACTGGGTTAGATAACGCCCAAAATGTGCCCTGCCTTTTTAGAGGCTTGACTGCGTGTTGAAAACATTTTTTGGGATACTGTAACATTGTTCTAGATTAATTCTCTAGTTTTGTTCAACAAAGTTCAATAATAAATTACATAGTAACTATGATTTTGGGGGAAACTATACTTTGGGACTAACTTTTATGGATTACAACCATGAAATAGAACAACAAAAGTCTAGGATTAAAAAAATTAGGGAAAACGTTGATTTGTTGACAAACAATGTGGTGACACACCTCAACGAAATCAACCGAATACTAACCGAAATTGAACAAATACTGTTCAAACACCCGCCGATTGAAGAAGCACTCTTTATAGACGTCGAAAACCGAATCTAAGCACATGTGGTACTAACTGCTGCGTCTTTTCATTCCCTTTTTTTGTAATGATACTTAATTGCCTTTTTTGTTTTGACAAGCTCATTTACCTAAAATTTGAATTGCATGGTCAAGAAGTCATCACAAAACCTGCTTACTCCTTTTACATGCCCGAAGAGTAACCGCTAAAATGAAAGACCTCCCCGACTTCCCAACATGGACTTCGGCTGTTCTAGGTGCCGCAACGTTAACGGTGATACTATAATAAAAGAAACTAACCAAAACACCAAACAGGCGTTGAAACCCAAAACATGGTTGTAGTCTAATAGAGGTACATTGTTGAAAACAGTATTTTTTCAGAAAAACAAAGCAACTGCAAATCTTAATTGCTGCCCTTCACATTTCCAGTAACCAAACACCGAGTTGAATGCACATGACCGATTCCACAAACCAAACCCTAGAAATCGAACCCATCCTGAGAGCGTGGTTTGCTGGTGCAAAAAAAGTTGTAATCGCAGGCATCGGCAACCCGTTCCGCAGGGACGACTACGTTGGCGTGGAAACCGTAAAAAAACTGGAAAACAAAACAGGCAAAAACGTGATTCTCATCAAAGCCGAAACCGTCCCAGAAAGCTACATACAAAAAATAACCAACTTCAAACCAACACACATGCTAATCATCGACGCAGGACTAATAGGCATGCAACCCGGAAAATCCAAACTGGTAGACCCAGAGCAACTGCTACGAAAAACTGCCATGTCCACCCACACACTGCCGCTGGGCGTATTCTGTGATTACATAGCAAAAACCGCGGGCACAAAAATCTCGTTGCTTGTAATCCAACCCCAAGACACAGGCTTTGGCGAAGGACTTACACAGACACTGAAAACAACCGCAAAACAGTTGGCAAAACTGTTACTGAAAACCTTACCCGCCTAGGTGCCGTTGCCGTTCTTGGATTTTGCCAACAAAAACTGGTGCAACTGCGGAAAACGGCAAGTCAACTTATGAGTCGGAATCGCAAGCTTATGCATGGCAAGCTCGCCGACACCTTTCACTTCGTAACCCCGTTTACGGAAGTCCTCGACCGTCCATTTGCTCATATGCTCCTGAAACGGGTTAGCCTCAACATGACTTTTTGGTTGCTTAAAATACGCTGACGGCGTGGACACAATAACGGTGTCCGCAATCCTGTGCAACTCATCTAACAACTGTTCACCCTGTTTTTTGGGCAGATGCTCAATTGTTTCTATACACGTAGCCAAAGTGAACTCGTGGTCGTTAAACGGAAGCGGAGTTTGACGCAAATCAAGGCAGTGCAACTCGTCGTAGATAGTATATTTTTTGCAGAAATCGATGTAATCCTGAAAAATGTCAACACCAACCAACCGTTTCGGAGTCCTGTAAATACGGGTCAATGCACCAACAATACCCCTACCGCAACCGATGTCAATTAAAGAATCTACATCTTTTGGTATTTCTTCCAGTAACTCATGCAAAAACGGACGCGTCCAAGTAGCAACCTTCGAATCCAATACAACCTTCTCCATAAACGCTTCATACTCAGATAACGGAAAATAAAAAAATTTACCCAAAACCCACAAGGCAAACCTGATACATCTTATGGTTCCTTGGTCTTAAGGGCATCTTGAAACAGTTTCTTCACAGCGGTTCTGCGCGCCTTCTGAGACAAAACATCCTTGGTCGTATAATCCAATGCCTCCTCGGGACACCACTCAACACACTGAGGTTCACCATCACAAAGGTCACAGACAAACACCTTCTTGGTATCCGGATGCAACTGAACCGCACCATAATCACAAGCCTCGATACACCAGCCGCAGCCGTTGCATTTGTCTTCATCAACCAAAATAACGCCAGTTTCCTCAGACTGCTTAAGCGCATCACGCGGACAAGCAGCAACACAAGGAGAATCTTCACAGAGCCGACACGAAACAGCCAAGTTAACAAAAGGATTCAAACGAATCACCCGAATACGCGACTTGGTGGGATTATACGTCTTCTCATGTTGCATCGAACAAGCATACTCACAAACACAGCAACCAACACACTTCGCGGGGTCCCCAGTAACAAACTTCTTTTCATGTATCGTGGGCATACATCAATCCTCCAACAGGTTACTTCTTTTTCGAAGCAACCTTCTTTTCCACAATCGGAACAAGGTCATCCAGCCCAAGTTCCCGCAGCTTCTCAGGCGTTGGAACACCATCCTTAGTCCAACCCCGCACACTGTAGTAATCATCCAAACCAACATCAAACTCAGCTTGGCTAACAACAGCACCCTTCGCAACACCCTCATCAGGCACAGGCACATTCATTATCTTCCAAGGCAACGTGTCATCAGAACGTGTTCCATTGCCTTCACGGATGTTAATAACACGCGCAAGATTGTTAATGCGCTCGCCAGCCTTCAGCAACTCATCTGCGGTCATACCCAAACCAGTAGCCATCCTGAAATAATGTGCCATATCCTTAAGTCCTTCATACATGACACCCCTTGAAAACTTACACAAAATCAGCGAATCAACAATATTGTACATGTCTTCGCCGTCCACAACCAGTTTTCCGCGTCCTTTCTCGATCTTGAAACGGTCAACCGAACCCTTAACATCAGGCGAATACGCCCCAGACCTTAAATGACAAGCCCCACGGAACGAAACCGAAAAACCCAACGCAGCCGTTTTCAGGGTTCTAAGGTCGTAACCGGGCAACTCCATGCCTTTAATGTGGTTAGCATACTTTTCTGCGCCTTTACCAATCTTTATTGCCGCACGTCGGACGCCTTCTGCGAGGACGTCTCCAAGCCAACCTTGACGGGAACCTATGCGTTTTATTAGCTCAACCATTGCGTGGTAGTTCCCAAAATTCAGTTCTAGGCCGTCTGTGTCTTCTTTGGTTAAGATTCCATTCTCGTAAAGGTCCATCGCAAAAGCAACAACACCGCCGATGGATATGCCGTCTAAACCGTAATGGTTTGCTTGGTTAATCGCCTCGATGATTGCGTCTAGGCGGTCAACACCACAGTTAGGCCCAACAGACCAAAGGCACTCAAACTCTACACGCGAAACAGTTCCCTTGTATTCGCCCTCGGGAACCAAAGCAACATGGTCACAACGCATACCACAAGTTGCGCAACCAACAATCTTTTTCACGTAGCACTCATTAAAACGCTCCCCACTTACCTTCTCGGCACCCTCAAAAGTGGCCTGAGAAAAGTTCCTTGTAGGCAACGCAGCAATAGCATTCAAAACAAGAACATTCTCCGTAGTCCCCAACGTCCGATACTTGCGGGTTGCAGGACCCTTCATACGTTCATGAACAGTCCGCACAAACTCTTTGAATTCTTCAATATCCGCAACGTTCACGTCATGAGTCCCACGAACAACAACCGCCTTCAAGTTCTTAGAACCCATAACCGCACCCATACCACCCCTTCCAATGGCACGGAACTCATCGTTCATGATACAAGCGATTCGAACAAGCTTTTCACCAGCTTCACCAATCGCAGAAACACGGACATAAAAATCGCCGATTTCCTCCCTTATTTTTTCCTCGGTTTCCTGAGGCGACAACCCCTTCAGGTGCGAGGCGTCAACAAGTTGAACTGAGTCATCATCTATCCAAACGTAGACAAGTTTGTCTGATTTACCAGTAAAAATAACGCCATCATAACCGGCACGTTTCATTTCTGCGCCAAAAAACCCGTGAGCTTTTGCCTCGCCGATGGTTCCAGTTAACGGAGACTTCGCAACTACTGCGTAGCTGTTACCCGCAGACGGTGCCATAGTGCCAGTTAATGGGCCTGTAGTGAAAACAAGCGGGTTTTCTGGGCTGAGGGGGTCTACGCCTGCTTTGGAGTTGTCCAACCAAAGTCGCATTCCAAGGCCGATGCCGCCAATGTATTTTTTGGAGTATTCGGCGTCTAAGGGTTTGACTGTGGTTTTGCCTGTTGCTAAATCCACGAAAAGTATCCGGTTAGCGAGACTCATTTTGTATTCTCCCAACGATTACTTGTGGAGAGGAAATAGGTGAATCAGGTAGATAAATATTAATCTTTATCTTTTTGGTTTTACACACACATTAATCAAATCATTTTTTGGCTTTAATAGTTTCAATTTTTAACATTTATGCAACCTGTTCACATACAACGATAACACACACGTCCCACAGCTGTATTCAGTACCCCAAACACAAAAACGCATAACCAATAAATAACCAGCAAACAAGTACAGTCTTGAAAACCAAGCAATTGGTGAAAAAACTTGAACATCAAAGTTCAATACTTCGGCTACATCAAAAACATGCTAAACAAAAAAGAAGACAACATCACACTCAACGAAGGCGCACCCCTTTCTGAATTATTAGACAACCTCGCCAAAATAAACGGTCCAGCCTTCAGAAGAGAAGTCTACAAACACGGATTAACTGATGTGAAAACGGGGTTCTCTGTTACGGTAAACGGCGTATTCATCGGGCAACTCGGCGGAGTAAACACCAAACTAAAAGACGGCGACAGCGTGGTTTTGATGTCCCTGATGAGCGGCGGCTAAAACAGGCATGTTAGATTTCTAGGATTGTCTGCATTTGTGTTAAGTTGTTGTATCCACCTTTCGTTACTTCGATAATATCTTCCAACCGCATTCCACCAGTTTTCGGGTCGTAAACCCCGGGTTCAACAGTAACCACACAGTGTTCCCTTAACCCAAAATCTGAGAACTCACCCAGCCGTGGGCTTTCATGAATCTGCAAACCAACCCCATGACCAAGAGTATGCGTCATCCCAACAGTTACTCTTCGTCCGCCGCGGGTTGTCTCAAAACCGTTCCTTTCCAGCACGTCACAGCACAGACCGTATACTTGGCTTGCGTTTGCACCAGCATGAATCCCATCCATGGAAACATTTTTTGCTTCTTGAACCGCCTCAAACATCTTCCACACTTTAGCTGAAGCCTTTCCTTTAACAACGGTTCGGGTCATATCGGTCCAGTAACATTTCTGGATGCTCCACGGGTAAACATCCAAAATTATCGGCTGGTCTGCCTTGAGTTTATCGCCGGGTTCACCAACATAGTGGGGGTCAGACGATTTAGGACCACAAGAAACAATGATGTCCTCCTCGGGCAGGCAACCGTTCTGGATGAATTTGGTGCCAAAAACTGCTTTCACCATGCCAACGGTCAACGGCTCACCGTTACACAACAACACCTTGTTCGCGCCAACATCACAGCCAGCGATTAAATCAATTACCTCACCTGTAACCTGCTCGTTGACCTTCTGAATCTGCTTGATAGCCTGCACTTCCTTTGGGTCTTTGGTTTCACGGGCTTTTTCCACCACATCAAACATGGGAACAACCGTTAAGCCCTCACCCCTTAGAACATCGGCAACCATTACAGGAAATGTGGGAGGCACACAAATCTTAGCATCTTTGCCCAGTTCCTGCTTTGCCACGTTAGCAATGAACTTAATCGAACCCAGCTGCGGGTCTTTGGCGGATTGAACAACTTTGAGGTAATCGTAGTCTTGAACCGATTTTACGTCTTTAACCGCTGCTTGTTTTTGTGCCCGCAAATACTCCATCTGGCTGACAACGATAACAGCTGGTGAATCAACCCGCTTAAGGTAAATAAACGGGTCTGGTGCCAAAAAGTTGGATACATAGTACATGTTTGCGTCTTTTTTGCTGTCAGAATACAACAACAACGCGTCTGCGCCGTTCTCTGCTAAAATATGGTCTAGCTCTGCCTTCAAGTTGCAGTCATTCCTTTACGGAAGTAACTTGTTGGCTTATGCTAATTTGTGTTTTCTTTGTTTCCACAAGTCTAGTTGCCACGGCAGAACAAACAAAACACCTAACGGCGTTGCACAAAAGGACATGGTTCTGGTTGCATCTGTGTGCCCTATGATTGACTCGTTGATTTTGTAAGTTATGGTCACCATTTCTGGTTGTGGATTGTACAAAACAGCCGTTACGTTCATGGATTTGGTTGCAACAAAGCTACGCTTGTAGAACCCGTTTTCAATTTGGTCTTCCCACAATATTTTGTCAGGGTGTTCCCTCAAAAATTCTTGAAACGCTGTCGAGTTATCTGTCCAATTCAGCATCATTGTGTTGTACGAAAAGTCGTTGTCTGTTTCCAGCAGGTAAACTGTAAGAGACCCGCCTTTTTCAAATGCTGTTGCGGTCACCTCTAATTCCTGTAGCAGTGGACATAACTGGAACGAATGACCCGCTGTTTTAATCTGTCCTTGAAACAAACTTCCACTTCCACTGCAATAACCCATCACAACATGAGAAATGAACGACAACAAAAGCAAGACTAAACCAACATGCAAAAGAACAATTCCAGTTTTTCCCAAACGTGTTGTCCAACGCTTCAATGTCAATTTCCCCGCTAACACGAACACAATTTGGAACCCAAAATAAAGCAATAAGTACGTATCAGGTTAACGTGTACTGGATTCTACTTCGGTGTTCTTCGTTTCCAAAGACCTAAAATCCAAGGTACCATCAAGATGATTCCTATTGGGGCACCCCAATATGTGATGCTACGAACTTTGTCTGCGGGAGCTAAACTGCTTTTCATTTGTATGTTGAAGTCCACGAAGACCCGTTCTGAACTAGGATTGTAAAATATGATCGTTGCATTATGCACTCTAGTTGGCTGGTAGCTGAGTTCGGAGTAACCTGCTGTTATTTCTTTTTCCCATACAATTTTGTCAGGATGCTCTTCTAACATTTTCTTTGCCGTGGCATCTGCTTGTACTGAAAAACTTCCGTTAACTAAAAACAGTTGAACCACAAGCGGCATATCTAATATGTAAACTCTGATTGCACCGTTATCAATCGTAACTTCAAACTGCACTTCTTGTTGAGGTGTAAGATTCTCTGGGGAATACATTACCACAACTTGCTCAGGATCATAGATGCGTGTACCTGAACTGCTATAGAAACTGGTTGCAGGGATAACAGAAACCAACAGCAAAGCAAGACATATCGCAACGATTGTTGTGCCGCTTCGTCCCAGAACTGCTGTCAATCGTGTCATAGGTTAAACCTCCTGCTGAAATAGACATGCCCTAAAATAAACAGCAACGCCACGATTACATAGCTTGCTCCTGTGTAAAGTAACACTTCATTGAGTGTTGGCACCCAATTCAAAGTGGAATATCCATATACCGCTCCGAAATAGAACTGTAATGCGTACGTCGGAGATATAACCGATAATATTTGGAGCGCTAACGGTGAACCCGACATGCCTGAGATAAGACTTACAATCCCTGAAACTATGGTCAATGAAAAATACAGAACAATGCCCACAACCAGTCCTATGCCTCCTTTTCTAAATATCAACGTTAACAGCAACATTATGCCTGTAATTGTGAGCGGATAACTCATGTACGCGATATACGTGAGAATAACTGTGCCTAACTGCGGTACAATTATGTCTGGAGCCAGAATGTACAGCCCTGCAATCTGAATTCCAAGAAACAAAAGCAACGAAACACCAACAGCTGAAACAAGTTTAGCTGTTAATATTTTCCATCTTTTGAGCGGATACGAAAAATATGTTTGTATAATACCTTTTTCAAGGTCGCTTCCTAGACCATATGCAACATTTTTTAGAATAAGAACAATGAAAACAATTAACGACATTCCAATAAGGGTACTTGTTACAGTGTATGCTACGCCTTCACTTGTAGTAACTTTTAGAGCCACAATGTTCATGTTTGCAAACACAAACGTGCTCAAAGCATACAAAAACGCAAAGAATTCCAGAAATGGGAACCTGTAATCTTCATGAATCGCAGAGGACAAAACTTCCAGAAACGGTTTACCTTTTCCCAAACCTATTTACCCCCTTGTTTTGAGTCAACAGCTAAACGGTACAACTCCTCCAGTGACGCGCCTCCAGTTTCTATACCAAAAACTTTAGCCTTAGCCTTCTTTGCCCGCTTTGGGGCATCCTCGTAGAGTTGGTCTTCCATGTTCTTGGCTACTCTTACAGAAATCCCCCGCGGGTCTGTTCGCACATCCTGAACGTAACCTAACTTCTTGAGTTCCACAGCCACAGCCTCAGGGTTATCCGTGGAGATTCTGATAACCCCAACCGCATACTTTTCGTAAAGATCACTTAGTTTCCCAAACGCCCAAACCTTACCCCTGTTAACAATCGCCACTGAATCACAGACTCGGCTAAGCTCAGGAAGAATATGCGAAGACAACAAAAACGCCACCCCCTCATTCCTGTTCAGCTTCAAAACCAAATCCAACAACTCACCACGCGCCTGAGGGTCAAGATTCGCGGTCATCTCATCGCCCACAATCAGTTTAGGTTTATGAACTAACGCATGAGCAATCGCAAACTTTTGTAACATACCTGCAGAAAGTGCACGTATGTCACGGTTACTTGCATCTTGAAGATTCACTGCCTCCAAAACCTCCATCGCTCTGGATTCTGGAACGCCAAAAATTCTGCAAACCCTTTGCAGATACTCTAAAGTTTTCTGGTGCGAAGGAAAAAATGCTTTCTCATACACAACCCCAATCATCAACCTGATATCAGTGTTGTCCCACGGGTTCTGACCAAAAACCTGTACGGTTCCCTTGTCTGGTTTAAGCAAACCAAGAAGCATCTTGATGGTAGTAGTTTTCCCTGCACCGTTCGGGCCAATCAACGCCGTGATAGTGCCTTCGTCAAGACTCAAATTAACGCCGTCAACTGCAATCACGCTACCGTACCTTTTTGAGAGGTTCTCAGCAACAATAATTGACATGTGCTGTTTTCTCTATTATGTTGTATATATAATTAATCCAACAGTTCAAAAAATGATTAATATTCAACGTTTGGTGGGCCCAGCCGGACTTGAACCGGCGACCACCAGATTATGAGTCTGGCGCTCTAACCAAACTGAGCTATGGGCCCATGTAACATGTTGCATATTCCGATTGTCAAGTTAAGATTTAAGGATTTTCTGTTTTAATCCCAATTCAGTTTGGTTGTGACTAAAACGTCGCAAACTAAAAGAAATCAAAATCTCCTTTCAGTGCATTTTAAAAGAACTGTTCACTTTTTTGGTAAAACTGTTGTGCTTACTTTCTCTTTTTCAGGTGCTCAGACACCTTCTGCGCCATTTCAGGAATGTTCTGAACACACTCTGCAACGATATCCCTCAAAGACGGGCTAATATCCGTGTCCACAGTGACTTTTGTTTGCCTTTTCTTTTCTTCACCCAAATATGTTCACTTCTTTTTTTGTTTTCCCAAAAACAGGTCAACATCAAAGGAGTAACTGTATTTTCCCCGTCGCCTTGATTTAACCTTGTAGTTTGCGATTAACTGTTTGTCTTTGTATTGCTTGAGTTTACGTCTTATGTAAAACCCTGCGAACTGGGGGAAGAAAAACTCAAACCTCCACGCGACCCGCATGAAAACATAATTAGCGCTCTCAAAAAGTTCCACCGACCCTCCCCCAGTCCAACTATAATACTGCTTACCAAGACAATAAAATTTGCGGTTGCCCAACGTAAACCCGTATCACAAAAGGGAAGGGCTTTTATTAGGGGCAAAACCTGTTGATATGTAGGCGTTAAGGATGGACTACAAAGAATTACTACAACGTGCCCAGTCGCAGCTTCCCTCAGATGTCAGTGAACATAAACGGTTCGAGGTTCCACAACCCAGATGCCACCTTGTTGGTATGCGCACAATCTTAACAAACTTCAAAGACATATGTGACGCCCTAAACAGAGACCCCTCTCATGTGCTAAAATTCTTTTCAGGAGAAATGGCAACCGCCGCAACAATGGAAAGAAACCGGGCAATCTTCCAAGGAAAATTCCAGTACGACACATTTGAACGTCTAATCCAACGATACGTCAACGAATTTGTTGTCTGCCCCGTATGCACCCGACCTGACACAAAAATCGTTAAAGATAAACGGTTCCTGTTTCTGGTCTGCGAAGCCTGCGGAGCAAGGTCATCTATATCAAAGATGTAGCAGGTCTGGTTTTGCAGGTCTATGCCAAGTTGCAGAAATCGGGCGAATACGTGCTTCTTGCAATTTGTGACGAGGAACTGCTAGGCAAAGTTTTGCGTGACGGAAAAATAGTTTTCAAGGTGGGCGAAGAATTCTACAAAGGCCCAAAAATGCCCATAAACGAGGCAATAGCACTTGTGGAAGAATCTACTGTCGTGAACATGGTTGGCGTTAACATCGTTACTAAAGCAATAAACTGTGGATTAGTTCACCCAGAAGCGGTTCTGAACATATGCGGAATACCCCACGCGCAAATAGTAAAAATTTAACAATTTACCCAGTACATGTCTTGGTCGTTTGCGTTGATTTTGAATACAACAAACAGGAACTCCTCGTTTGTGTTGTTGACCACGCCGTGAACTTCGCCGGGTTCACACAGTATCGTGTCGCCGGGTTGGGTTTTTAGTCTTGTTTCTCCGCAGAAAACAACAGCGTTTCCCTTCAGTATGTGGTAGATTTCGGTCATCTGTTTATGGTAATGCGGTTTTATCTCTGTGTGCGCATCATTTTTTACCACCTGAACAAGGTTTCCTTTTGATTTCAGGTCAGTTTCGGTGAGCAAAATCTTCTTGGAGTAACCTTGTCTGTTTTGCCACTGTTTTTGGTTCAGCTTTACATACTTCACCTGTGTTGTCTCCAAATTTTGGATACAAAGAAAACATTTGGTTTTTCAAACTAATAGAGATTCTTCAACAGCCTACCGGTCGGTTTACGCAGAGAAAACTAAATAGGCTGTCAAGCCTTTATTCAAAAAGGTGTCTAATTGGAGAAATCAGGCAACCAACCGCAACAACATACTGACTGCTTTAGCTTGCTTTATGCCCTCCAAAGCTTCACCGTTTAGCAGGAAGGGTAACTGTGTCTTTTAGAGCGAAAGTGGATAGTAAGCTAGACCGGAAACAAAAAGCGTTTGAAACAGAATCGTTAATGAAAAATAAACGCAGCGAAGACCACCAAGTAATCGAGGAAGTTTTTGACAGCTCAACCTTGAGGGTAATCTACGATTTTATGAACAAACGGATAATCGATGAGATTCACGGAGTAGTAAACGCAGGCAAAGAAGCCCGAATCTACTTGGGAAAGGATGTTGACGGAAAAGATTTAGCCATCAAAATTTACCTCACTAGCTCAGCTGAGTTCAAGAAGGGGATGCTTCCATACATCGAAGGCGACCAACGGTTTGCCCACGTCCGCAGGGACACAAGGTCGCTTATTTATACTTGGGCTCAAAAAGAGTACAAGAACCTGCAACGAGCCCACACTGCGGGTGTTAATGTTCCTGAACCGTTCTTTGTGCAAAAAAACGTGTTAATTATGAGTTTCATCGGCAAAAACGGTGTACGTGCACCACTGCTCAAAGAAAGAGGAGTCGATAACCCTGAACGGTTTTTCAAACTTGTGATGACCTACGTGAAGCGGCTTTACCGCAAGGCTGGTCTGGTGCATGCAGACCTAAGTGAATACAACATTATGGTCTGGAAGAGCAAACCCGTAATTTTTGATGTTGCACAGTCCGTGTTGGTTAGCCACCCGATGGCGGACACTTTCTTGGTTAGAGACCTAGAGAATTTACATAAGTATTTCAAGAAGCAAATAACAGACATGATATCAGTAGATGAAATGTATGAGAAGGTGACAGGTCATGGAAGGAACTAAATCCTACGTTAAGATTCCAGGTGAACGCATCGGAGCACTGGTTGGTCCAGACGGCAGCGTAAAAAACGTGATTGAACGCAAACTCCACGTACATCTAGAGGTGGACAGCGAAGACGGAAACGTACAGATTACGTTACCCGTAAACGCTGAAGACCCAACCGTGCTTTTCAGAGCCAAAGAAGTCGTAATCGCTATTGGTCGAGGTTTTTCTCCTGAGCACGCTTTCAGGCTGCTTGATGATGAAGAGATTTTGCTTGAAATTATTGATTTTCGAGAAACTGTTGGGCGGTCTCCATCTGATTTGAAGCGACTGAAAGGACGCGTAATCGGCAAAGAAGGCAAGACCCGCAGAATTATCGAGGAAATGAGTGAAGCAGACATTTCGGTTTACGGTCATACAATTGGGATAATTGGTTACCCTGACCAATCTTCGATTGCGCGGGAAGCGGTGAGCATGTTGATTGGTGGCAGTTTGCATGGAACAGTGTATCGTTACCTGCAGAAAAAGCGTCGGGAACTCAAAAAACAGAAGCTCGAACTATGGGAGCCAACATCAAGAGGTGACTCAGAAAACATGCTTTAACGTGGCATGTTTTGTTAACCTTTAAATTTTACAAAAACATTGAAATACTTATCATACAGAATTATGAATGACCCTGCCATGTTGCCACATATCTTACAATGCCTTTCTAACACGATTTCAGAGCAAAAACTATCTAGGGGCGGTGGAAAACAGCATTGGTAACGTTCCAAGAAATCAGTCCAGCCGACTTTTTCTACAGAAACCGAGACATAGCCGGTTTCACCAATCCTTCGCGCGCAATATTTGTTTCCGTACGCGAGCTTGTGGAGAACTCTTTGGATTCTGCGGACCAGTTGAATGTTCCGCCAGAGGTTTATGTTCGCTTATCTGAAGAAGAGGCAGCTACAGGTGCAACGGATTCTGGAAACGGTGTATACCGTTTGATGGTTATGGATAACGGGTCTGGGGTTTCTGCAAAAAATATTCCTTCTGCTTTTGGTCAGGTTTTGTTTGGTTCTAACTACAAACTCAAACAGGCTCGTGGTACTTTTGGTTTGGGTGGAAAGATGTCTATTTTGTATGGACAGATTACCACTCATAAACCGGTTATCATAAAATCTAGTACTGGTGGTTCCAAGATTTACGAGTTCAAGATGATGATAGACATCCAGAAGAACCGCCCGATTATTCTGGACCGTAAAACTCGTCGAAACGCTGACAACTGGCGTGGAACCATAGTTGAATACTCCATAGAGGGCGACTACTACCGGGCAATGTCCAAGATTTTGGATTACCTTAAACAAACAGCCCTTGTTACTCCATATGCAGACATCCGTTTTGTTGACCCAAAAGGCAGATTATACATGTTCACTCGTGCCACAAGTAAGATGCCGCATCCTCCAACTGAAACTTTGGCTCACCCGTATGGTGTAGATGTTGAAACACTCCAGAGGCTAATACACGACACTGAAAGCAAAAACATGTTAGATTTTATGCGTAAACATTTTCACCGTGTTGGTCAAGGCACTTCGTTGAGTTTCTTGGATTTTGCTGGATTTGTTAAAACTGCTACTCCTGCTCGGCTTAAACCTGAGCACGTGACCAAGCTTGTGGATACTGTTAACAAGTCTAAAAAGTACAGGAAGTTTTTTGGTAAAATTACTGAAGAACAAATTAATGGTTTGTTGAAGAAAACAAAGGCTCCCAGTATGCTGGAGTTTATGCAAAAAAGTTTTCCAAACATTGACCGCGTCATTATACTGCGTTTGCTTACGGTTGCTGGGTTTGTGCGAACAAAACACCCAAAGAAGCTTCGTCCCGAAGAGATTGTGCGCCTTGTTCGTACAATGAAACGGTTCGACGATTTTCTTCCCCCAGACGCAAGTTGTTTGTCTCCACTTGGCGAAGATTTGCTAAGAGCAGGCATCCTTAAAGAACTAAAACCCGAATTCATAGCAGTATCCCAACGAAAGCCGTCAACTTATGCGGGTCACCCATTCATTATCGAAACCGCAATCGCCTACGGCGGAACAATCCCAGCCAAGGACGACATTGTGGTTTACCGTTTTGCTAACAAGATTCCCCTATTATACGACGAAGCCAGCGACGTTTCTGTTCGTGTAATCCGTAGCATAAACTGGCGACGCTACAAAGTATCCTCTGGTATGCCTTTGGCTATTTTGATTCACCTGTGCAGCACAAAGGTTCCATACAAAACTGTGGGGAAAGAGTTCATCGCAGACCGCCCCGAGGTAAAAGCCGAAATATTGAATGGTATCCGTGAGGTTGCCCGCAGGTTGCAGATATTTTTGGCTAAGCGGGAACATGTTGCCAAAGAAAAGAAACGTTTGTCTGTGTTTGCAAAGTATTTACCGAAAATTGCGAAGTTTTCCACTGATTTGGCTGGTAAAACCCAAGAGCCGAACATTGATTTGTTGGTAAAAAGTGTGAAGAAATATGACGAAGAAGAGTCCTGAGAGTTCAACTAAAAAGAAAGCCGAGAAAGTTCTAACTGACCTACGCCAGTTTGGTAACAACTTTTATGGTCAAATGGAACATGGTTCATTTCCGTGGGTCGAGATGCCCAGCCGTTCCACTGAGAACATCTTTTACAATAATGATGTGCGCCAGTACATTTTAGGCGACAAAACAGTAAGGCGCACTGCCCGCAATATTCGTCACCTTAAACCATTCACCCAGATGGTTTGGGCAGGATTTTTTGCCAGCGAACTAGTGAAAAACCGTAAAACTTCGACACTCAGGGATGTGTATTACTCCGCACAAGCCTACGAGATGACCTTCAAAGACCAACCTGAATCAAACAACATCCTAACAGACCTAGAAACCGCAACTGGTTTTGCCCGCGAAGACTTTAACGTGTATCCTGAGGAGCGTTCTTCTCTTTTTGGTGACCTAACAATCGAGTACACTGTTCCTGGTTATGAAGGCAAACAGTTGAACATGACTTCGCACCCTGACGGTGTTATGTTGGGTCCATCTGTTGTTTCTGCTGAGTTTGCAAAAAATAACTGTGACAAGGTCATCGCCATCGAGAAGGGTGGTCTGTTTACAAGGTTCATCGAAGAACGGGTTCACGAAAAATTCAATGCGTTGCTTATCTTGACTGCTGGTCAGGCTCCAAGGGCGACGCGGCATTTTATTAACCGTTTGAACGGTGAGTTGGATCTTCCGGTTTACATATTTACTGATGGTGACCCATGGGGAATGCACATTGCCATGGTCATTATTTCTGGTTCTGCTAATGCGGCTCATCTTCGTGGGTTGACTACGCCTGACGCGAAGTGGAGTGGTGTCTACGCTACTGATATTGTTGACTATAAACTGCCATCTGACCCGTTAACTGATGTGGACATTAAACGCCTTCACGAGCTAGAAAAAGACCCCAGATACACGGGTGAGTTGTGGAAACGGGAAATCAAGACGTTTCTGAAGATTAAAAAGAAGGCGGAGCAAGAGGCTTTCAGTCGATACGGTTTAACCTACATTGTTGACGAGTATTTGCCCGCAAAATTGGATGCAATGGCGGCTGACTAGTTTGCGTGGTATTGTTGGTTGGGTGTTCCAAGTTTTCCACTGTTAGCCCTGCTTTTTGCTTCCTTTAGGTTGCTCTTAAACCTTTGACTGTTGTATTTCTTAAAAACAAACGTTAATATAAGGTATATTATTCTACAATACAGTTGTTCTTTCGGTGATTAGAGCCATGACGGGGAGTAGTAGTGGGCTTAACAACAAAATGTTACAACTTCTTTTAGAGTACCTAAAAGATTCTAACCGTAGCGATGGAGAAATCGCTAATAATATTGGTGTTTCGCAGCCAACTGTTTCTCGGATGAAAAGCAAGCTAATCAAAGACGGCGTTATCGACCATTTTTCTGCAATTCCAGACTTTACTAAGATGGGTTACGAAATTTTGGCTT
>JBAZEV010000036.1:0-21042 GCA_041653695.1 Bathyarchaeia archaeon | reverse complement strand
ACTGTTTTTTGTGGTCAGACCCACCCAACGCAACACAAACAACGGGGTCATTGGCTTCTTCGGGGTCTGGCACACGGGTTGCAACCGCTGAGCTGACCTCGATGTCCAAGCCGACGCGTTTGAATTCAGGTGCAGGAGACTCCAACAGCCGTGCCCACATTTCCACGGACTGCAAAAACTCGGTTCCAACATCTGGGAACAGGGCAAGGATTTGTTGTATTGTTTGCTCGGACGATTTTTGTTGTACACGAATAAGGTTTCCGTTTTCGATTTTGTACAACATTCCAATCGCGAGGTCTTTGTCGTAGATGTAAGATTGATAGTAACGAATAAACGCCTCCCAAACCTTTGGCGGCTCAGAAACACCAGTTAATTCCTGGTAATCTCTTGGAATAATGTCCCTGAAACACCCAAATTGGCGTCCTCCGATGGCTAGGGGGTCTTTTGCCATTACTTTGGTTACGGTCACTGTTTTGTCGATAAGCGCGTTATATTTTTCAACAGACGCTACACCCGCATAACTGCTGTGCCCAGTTATTCGGCTAAGTTTCTCGACCTCCGAGGGTGCAATGCTGGTTAAACAGTACGATTTATGACCCGTATTGTCGTCCCAGAAGTAGATTCGTTGCGACAAGGGCTCGTAAAGTTTGAGGGTTGCCAACGCTTTTTTGCCGTTATAGTCAACCGACACAAGATACGACGGCGGCAAATTCTCTGGAAAATCGGGGTAGATTACTGGTTCCTTTGCTACGGGTTCCTGTTTGGGTTGCTGGTTTGTTGGCTGCTGCGTTTGTTCTTCGGCGGGTATGATGGTTTCTACCTGTTGCGGGGGCTGTTGTTTCTTTTTTGGTATGCCACCGAAAGAATCTAAAGAAAATTGTTGCGCCATCTTGGTTCGTGTCCGTCAAGAATGGTATATTCTTGTGCCTATTAAAAAAAGCATTGATGCACAATTTTATGGTCGTACGCATTCTGCTTTGGCGCGGAAGGGACGCTTCTTTTTGGGTTTACTATGTTTCTGACAACGTTTCACGCAGACCATTATGCCTTTCTCTATCTCGAAAACGCATCCACATAGGTCGGTTCGCGTCTCTACCAAACTGTAAACCCCAGCAAAGGTTCTAGTCGTTCAGGTTTCATATAAACTGTTTCAAAGCACCCGCCAAACACAGGTTAACCGTTTTTTGAACAAAACCACAAACAACGACACCACCAACAGCAATGGCAACATAACCCATGCTGGAAACTCTGGGATGTAATCTGCTGGGGTGTATCGCTCGTTTAAGGCGAAGCCTGTTGTTTTGTTGTAACCGCCGATTACGTATATCAAATCGTTGATTACGGCAACACCAAACGCGTATCGTGGAGGTAAAAATGGAGATCCCGTCGTCCAAGTATCGTTTTCAGGGTCATATACAAAAGTTGAGTTAAGTGCCTCAGAATGGTTGAATCCGCCGAATACGTAGATTTTCTTGGGTGCAAAAACGCCAGTGGTTGCTGCGGCACTAGCCAGATACATATTTGCGGGAATAGGTGCACCCTGACGCCATGTGTCGGTATCAGTGTCGTAGATTTGGGTCAAATTGTAGATAGCATTTCTTGAAATGTCGCGACCGCCGATTATGTAGATTTTATTGTCAATAACTGCAGATGCGTAACCATAAACAGGAGTCGGTATTGGCGTTTTTGTTGTCCATGAATCATTTGAAGGAAAATATACTAGCGTGTCGACAGAATTAATGTAAGGAGGCAACGCCGTTTGAATGCCACTTATAATATAGATTTTGTTGTTAACAACATTTGCACAAAAACCATCCAGAACGCCTACAGGACCAGGAATACCGCTTTTTTGTTCCCAGCGGTCTGTTTCAGGGGCATAAACTTCGTTTACCCCTGTGGATGCTAAGGCTCCGACCAGACCTCCGATTACGTAGATTTTGTTTTCATATGCTGCAACACCAAAACGCATTCTTCCAGTAGGAAGCCCCTTCTTTGAAACCCACGTATCAGTTTCAGGGTCATAGACCTCAGTTGTGTTTCCAAATCCAAACACATAAATCAGCCCATCCAAAACAGCGACACCATGACCACTACGCGGCGCAGACATCGGCTCCAAAGACTCCCAAGTAGTCTCAACTGTGTTTGCCGAAAAAACCACAGAAGGCATTAACAAACAAACCAGCAAAAACAAAACAACAGATAGACGGACGTTTCTTGAAACAAACATGATATAATATTTTACAGTAAATGTAACATTAAGCATTTTTTGTCAAAGTTTCTTGACCAAACACACTTAGTTAAAAAGTTCAGTCAAGAATATTTGTTGGCAAAAGCAATTATAAACACAATCAAATCTTGCAAGTCAGACACTGAAGATAACACAATTAATGTTAGGTACTATTTAACCTAACACAACTGACAAAGGTTAGATCAAATGGCGGGGCTTTGAAGAAAGTCCCCCAATTTTGCCATATCTTAGGAAAAAAACAGTGCACAAAAAAACAAGAACCGCAACGACAACTCCAGCAACGATTAATTCAGTTGGCAACGGGTTGGATTTATCTTCTGGTTCCAACTGGGGTAAGTTGAGTTTTTGAGAAGAACTATCAGTAGAATTCGTAAACGTTTGAGACGAGTCAGGCAAATCAGAAACACTCTCAGAACCAGAAGTGTAAGGGGATTGTGCTGATTCATCACCAATTATTCCTCCATACACCAAAGGTTGGCAATCAATTACTTCTGCCGTGTCAGCCCAGACCAAGATCATGATGCCACCAACTGGACCGGGGTATAATCCATCAAGAGGCAAAATTATTTTCCAATAAGGATATAATTCTAAAGGCATTCTGCTCTTTGTTAGCAATTCTGCAGTAATCATTCTTTCGACTATTTTGAAGTTCTTTATTTCTTCACCGTCATAGAACCATGAAAAATTCTCTGCATAATCTAATGCAATGTTAATTGCTTCATCATTACCTATGTTAACATCCGTACCGCTTATTTTATAGTAACTTCGATCATCACTGAAGGCGTAAAACTCCTCATCCTTAAAATCAACAACAAACCCAGAATAATCGGCTCCATTGTAATTGTATCTCCATTCAAAAGATGAAGAACGTGAATTGCTTAATATCTCAAGCTTTATATTATCAATTATTGTTGTTGTGTTCTTTTCCGCATCAACTATGTCTAACATTGCACGCATTTTGGTCAAATCTGAATCCTTAGTATTAATTTGATACCTTTGAAGCAAAGATTTAACATTAGCAAAAACATTTTCTGGCAATGGTTTGTTATAATGTGGTGAACCCTCAAGCACACGCATTAGACACCAAGATAAAGTACCATTTCTAAATTTAAAAAGTACATCTATTTTGCTATCAGCAGATGTTAAACTATATTTTCCAGACTCTTGAACTAAACCACCTAATTCAGGAGGATGAGTCAATACTGTCCACAATAACGCTACATCATATTTTGCAACATCCAAATCAACCACATCATTTAAGAATACAAGCACATCATCATAGACGGTTACTGTGGGAATTGCTGTTGTTAACTGTGTTAACAAAAGCATTAAAACAATCGGAACAGCTAGAAGTCCATATAAATTTTTATTTAAATAACGCATCGTTTATCACCTTTTTAATTCGGTAAAACATGATTTCCATCTCCATAGACGCGCATATAACTTAAAAGAAAATCAGGTTGCCCCAGAACACCAGCTTGTGGATTCGCCATGTAATATCCAGTATAAAGTGGGCAAAATAGGAAAGATGCTGCTTGGTGGGTATCATCAGTAGCAAGATCAAGAGCGTCATTAATTGTAGTATTTTCATTATACAAAGCCCAGAAAAAGAACTGAGTCGCAAAGTCTCCATAATCGTAGTTATCATATCCAGTAGTATAGACAAACGGAATCGAAATATTCTCAAAGGAAATGAAAACATGATTGGTGTTATCTGGATCATCGTAACCATCAAAGTTTAGGTCTGTTCTACCCATCCACGATGCTTGCATACCCCAACTATGAACACCACCAAGTCCTCCAGTTTCATTTTGTGCGCCAACAACACACGTCCATAGAAAAACGAAGTCGTGATTGAAAGAACTCATCTCATCAAAGGTAGCATTATCCCAAATCAAATCTGCCCCACTGAGTCCATAAATACGATGATGTTTGTTCCCACAAGTACAATCATAATATGAAGTTGTATGACCTTTATAGAAGATCGCTGTGTAATTGAAAGTTGAATCACAATAGCTCACATTACTATAAACAGATTCTGATTGTGTATCATCTCCCCAAAAGTTTTCAAAATAAATATCATATTGGTGGGTACCCAAAATACGCTCATAAATATCATAACAAACCGCTTCAGACAGTTCTTGCTCTGTGTCATTATCATAAATTTCATCATAAGGATACACAGGAGTACCCCAAATTAAGAAGGCATGTAAATATCCCTCTTCTGAACCCCAAGCTCCATGTGTTGGCTCGTTTTCAACAAATTTTCTTACAAGTATCCAATCCCAGTACGCATAAGTGCTTGCACTAGCGTAATTAGATCCTCTTGCGCCACCAACAATTGGGCACAATGATTCGTCAGGAACATAAGATGTACTTGAAACGGACCAAGTAAGGGTATCATTCCAATAAACATTGACATCCGAACTTGAACAGGTTACTTCATAAATGTCCCATTCATCTAGAAATATGATATTCATCACTTCTTTCACTGTTTGCGCCATTATGAGCCCAGTCATAGCTTCTGGTTGGAGGCCAAGTTGTAAGTGCAGACCACACACAATGTCCAGCCATATCATCAGTAGACGACGCAGGATAATACTCGGTGTAGTCTTCCCCCATATACATCAGATAATGCTTGTTTGCCATATAGTCGGTAGGAGTCTGACGATAATAACGCGTTCTAAGGGCATGACCAACAGAAACAGAGCCCAAAGAAGCAGTAGAGGTCTTATAAACTAAAGTAGAACTACTTTTATATTCACACTTTAATCGATTGTAATTTGTATCATGGGTTATCTCAATTAGTGATGAGTCTTCATTGTATAGTGTCATGGATTGAGTAGGCCCATTAAAATCTTCATACTCTACAAATGTAGCTGAACCATCACTAGTAGTTGGAGCATAGTTGTTACCATAATAAACATAAATTTCAGCATTTGAAGAACTAAGGTCATCTTGAACTTCAACCCAGAAAACAGCATAACTGCCAAGAGTTTTCTCTTCAATCCAATAATCCAGCAGAGTCTGTTCATCATTGTCAGTAAACCGTACATCACCAAAATCCCACATACATTTACTATTCAAGTATAAATCTTCACCAGAATCAGTGCCATAACCATAGTGAGCGACAATTTTAACTGATAATTAGTTCCAGCACCAGAAGCACAATTGATGGTGTGACTCTTACGATAATACCAATCATCGCTGTACCAAGGATCCAAGTAAACAAGATTTTTGTTTTGTAATGCTTGATTGAATGTCTCTGCATGTGGCTTTAAACATACATAAAACTCATGAGGTTCATTGTTATTCAAGACAGGAACAACGGTTAACCATAACCGAAGATAATACTCTTTATTCTTCTGCAAATTGCCATTCGTTACATACCAAGTATCCATTCCTTGAAAACTAAACTGCTCAGAATCACAAGTAAAGCTTTCACCAAGACTCAACCACTCGATAGTTTGTGAGGTGTTCCAATAGACAATATTTTTGTCCAATAGTGCAACATCAAAATATTTAGTGTCAACCTGACTCCAATTCCAATCAACCACGGTTTGATTGTTTTCCAAGACCACATCGGTTTTTTGATAAAATGTGACAGATACACCATGGGCAATGTTACTTTTTTCATCTTTAGAATCATATTCCAGTTTAACTTGGTAATCAGAATTATCTAGATATGGATTAAGATCCAAGTCATGGGGAATTAGTTCAATTTGTGGATCATACAACTCCAGACTTTTCGGATACGCCAAATTGTCGCCAAACCCAAAACAAAAATCAACATCCCCACCATACTTCTTACTACTTATGTTCAAGTAAACATACCCATCTGAACTCAAAGTATGTGGAGTCGCAGAAATGTAAACATCACTGTTATCGACATAACAGCGATCTCCATCCTTTTGACAGGTAAAATCAGATTCGGTTTGAAGCGACATAACGTTTAATGATAAAAACATAGAAGGAAAAAGTACAAGGCAACAAGCAAAAGCAAAAATCTTCTTATTTTGAAGTCTACTCATTTCTTTCCCCCGTAAGAAATGTTACATTAATTATATCATAAAGAACTGTTAATAAAACTTTCGCCAAAAAATTTTCAATAAAGAATTTTCAATAAAAAATAAAGTATCATTCAATAAAAAATTATGGGTTCTAAACGTCGAGTCGTAAGTGATTACGCATAGTAAATTCACATAAATCAAAAAAATATAAAAATGAGGGAAACATAAACAAGAAAAACCGTTAAACAGTTGTTTGTGACTTTTAAATACTAAAACCAATAAATTTCTAAACCAACGATAAACAAGAACCCAAATGGTCATACTTAACTAAGTTGTAGTCTAAGAGGTTCCTTTTGAAATCAGCATTTTTTCTAAAGTTCCAAACAAGACAGAAATAGTGTGCGGTTTGCTATTTGTTTATTCACATATACTTGACTCATATTAGTAGTCTAATAGTAGTTCATTGTTGAAAACAGTCTTTTTTCAGAAATTTTTCGCAACACAAAAAAACTGTTTCCAAGAATTCACACATAAACTATTTTCCGCACACCGAACAGAACGCCGCTTTAGCAACCTGAACCGTGCTGAATTCCAGTTGGTCCAAATCCACATACAAGAGCTTGTTAACCAAACATGGTTCACGCCCAGTTAACAGGCGGACGGCTTCGCTGACTTCCAGAGATGCGATAATCTTCACCACAGAAGGGTGAACACCAACCTCATCGCATTTATGCAGTTTAGAATCATCCAAACCACCATAGAAACACTCCAAACAAGCCGTTTTGGTTGGAACAACAGTAGACAGGTTACCCGACGTACCAACCGCTGCCCCAAAAACGTAGGGAACACCAAACTTGATGCACGCCCTGTTAACCTCGTAGCGGGCAGCCATGCTGTCTAAACCGTCCACAACAACGTCCACGTCCTTGATTAACGCCTCAACAGTAGTCGAGTCAACGGAAAGGTTCAACGGTTCCACGGTGATGAATGGATTCAAACCCCGCAACCGTTTGGCTGCGACCTCAACCTTTAGTTGACCAACATCTTCTACGCAGTAAAGGTGCTGCCGATGCAAATTAGTAACATCCACAACATCCTTGTCCACGATACGCACAAAACCAACACCCAACCCAGCCAACTGCACCGCAACACAGGAACCTAAACCGCCAACACCCAACACGCAGACACGGCTGTTCTTCAAACGCAGCTGACCATCCAAGCCAAGCTCACGAAGGTTAACTTGACGGGAATAATAAGCTAGTTCTGCCTTGGAAAGCTTGACAGATTCGGGTTTACAACCTGTTTTGGATTGGTCAACCATTTGTTTTAGGTCTCCAAGACAATTAAACAAACAAGTAACTTGACATATATGATTTAGGTCTTCGACGCACCAACCAGAATGCGCTCAACATCTTGAACGTCGATGTCGTAGATAACAAACTTTTTTTCGCGTGAACTAAAACCGCTAACCAACTCCACACGTTTACCGAACAGTTTACTCAAACGCTTAAGCAACTCCTTGTTCACCTTGCCTTTCACGGGCGCTTCAGGCACCAGAACCAATACTGTGTCGCAGTCGAGTTGTATCTCAAACTTTTTGGCGTTTGGTTTAACACTTACATCCAAGAGGACGCCGTCAACGGTTTTCTGCAGATTCACCAGTTACCCCAACGTTTCAATCAAGGCTTAATAGTCGCCCAGTAGAACTCAGGTAAAGGCAGTAAATAATGTTAAGGGAAGCTTGGAAGCTCGCCATCGAAACCTTGCAGCAGATAGAACAAAAACGGTTCAGCGAACGGCAGGCTTTAACCAAAGCAACCAAACAACTCAGAATCAAAGACCCCACAGCCATCGGCTTAGCCCACAGACTGGTAACTGAAACGCTTCGGAAAAAGAACCTGATAGATTATATCATAAACATGGTTCTTGCCCCAAAAACGGTTTACGACGTTAAACCAGTTGCTAGGTCGTTTCTGCGGCTTTACACGTATGAAACAAAGATTTTGGACTCTAACCTAGAAAAAGCCGCAAGAACCGCAAAAATGGGACGCACGATACTTGGTTGGCATCAACTAACAGGCATAGAAGAAGCCCTAGGAAAGATACTAAGCGCAGACCCAGCAACAGCAATGAATGGTTTAGAGGAAACACAAAAAGTTGCACTAAGAACCTTCAACCCCGCATGGTTTGTGCGGTACTGCATCAAAATGCTGGGACGAGACGAAGCCATAAAATTTTTAGAAAAATCCGCAGAACCCACACCAACATATCTTAGAATCAACACTTTGAAAACCTCGGAAGAAGAGGCACTCAAAAAACTGGAAGAAGAAAACATAGTCGTGGAAAAGGTTGCAAAACTAAAACACACATACAAACTGTTACACACAAAAAAACCGTTACCAAAAACCCAGACACACCAAGACGGACTGTTCTACATCCAAGACAAAGCAAGTTGCCTAGCCGCATTAGTCGCAGACCCCAAACCCGACACCACCGTATTGGATGTTTGTGCTGCTCCAGGGTCCAAAACAACGTTTCTGGCGCAGCAGATGCAAAACAGGGGAACAATAATCTCCGTGGATTACTCAAAACGGCGAATAACCACATGGAAAAAAGAAACAACCCGCATGGGTGCAACAAACGCGCAGCCAATCGTTGCGGATACACGGTCAGGGCTGCCAGTAAACCTGCAAGCAGACCTAGTGATACTAGACCCTCCATGCACAAGCACAGGAACGTTTGGCAAAACACCCGCCGCAAAGTGGAGACTAACCGGAAGGTCAATACGTGCAATGGCGAAGATGCAAACAGAGATGCTGCAAACATGCGCAGAACACGTGAAAGCTGGCGGTTTTCTGGTTTATGCCACATGCAGCATAACCCTGCAGGAAAACGAGATGATAATCACAGAATTCCTGAAACATAACCCAGAATTCAAGCTGGTGAATACGGAACCAGAACTTGGTTCACCTGGACTCAGAGGATTAACCAAGTGCCAAAGGTTGTACCCGCATAAAGACGGGTGTAACGGTTTCTTTGTTGCTAAACTAGAAAAAGAAGCGGTTTAGCCGCGTTTTCGTGCCCGTTCCATATAACCAAGCACTTCAAACATGATTTTTGCTGCTTGAATCGCGGTTACGCCGTTGTCGTAGTGGGGTGAAACCTCGACCACGTCAAAGCCGATTACACGTTTGTCGCAGATTACCTCTAAAAAGTCCAGAACCGTTGAAGTATCCAAGCCTTCTGGTTCAGGGTTAGGAACAGCAGGCACAAACGACGGGTCTAAAACATCCATGTCGATTGTAACATAGATTTTTTCGCAGCCATCAAGACTTTCTTTGATGCGTTCGATGGTTTGTTTGATGCCTTCTTTTCGTATCTGATGAGCAGGCAAATAGTCGATGCCAGCCTCTTTGGCGTAGTCTAACTCTTCTTTGCACACGGCGCGGGTGCCGATTTCCAGAATCTTGCGGGGTTTAATCTGCTCGTTGATTCTGCGCATAAAAGTTGCATGAGACACATTAAGACCCATATACTCGTCACGCAAATCCATGTGAGCATCAAAACTTACAACCGCAACATCCTTGTCAAGGCTACGCACAGCACCCAACGTGATGGTGTGTTCTCCACCCATCAAAACAGGGGTTTTCTGGGCTTCAAAAAGGTCCTGCACAACCAACGCTAAACGTCCTAAGGTTAACTCGACGTCAGATGCAACATGCAAATCACCCATATCGTGAAGGTTCAAATCCTCGACACTGATACCAGACCTGAAACTGTACAACTCAAGGTTCAAAGAAACGTCACGAATGGCAAGGGGCGCAAACTTTGAGCCAGAACGGTATGTGCTGGTTACGTCAAAGGGCACACCCAAAATTATGTAGTCAGCAGCTTCAAAATTTTGTTGATACCCCGTAAAGACGGGTGATGGCGATACAAACAACTCTGCATAGCTCATATGTCGTCACTTCTCAGAACTGATTAATTGAGTATAAAAACTTTGTACAAACAGTTAATGGTGCTATTTGTTTTTCACTGTTTTGGTGTAACAGTCCCAGCAGAGGATTTCACAGTTTTCCAGTGTAGGTTTCCCGCCGTTTTCTGGGCTAGTATAATATGCTGCGTCCCAGCCACTGCGCTCGTTGCCGTTTCCGCGGTGTTCCCAGATAATCTGTTTGAAGCATGTGAATGTTCCATGGTCGTGGGTGTCTCTTTCACATTGGCAGCGCATGTTTGCGCGCATGAACGCTTTTTTCAATACTTCTTCGGGAAACTCGCCATTTAGATTCCTCAAATTCATTAAGCCATTACCCAGTATGCTTTTAAGTTTTTACGAAAACAGACCCCCAGTTAGGTTACGCTGTTTCCGGGTTGCCATTATTGTTTCAACAAAACTAGAGAAACACGGGGGCAAAATCATTGAACAAGCAGGTCACGAAGAGTCTGAGCTTTGCTGTTTTTTCGTTGTTCGAGTTCTTCTCTTAGGGTTTTGATTTCGTTTTTTAGGTTCATTACTTCTAAAAGAAGAAACGCGTTGCCGTGTCTGAAGAATTTGTCTACGGTTTCAGAAACGGTTTGTTCACTGATGTTACCGCCAAGTTTTGCAGCCATCTCCTTTGAAAGCATCTTTTTTGGGTCCATCGTAATCGACACCAAGTTACTATTTCAGATGATAACAGTTATGAAAACAAAATTATTACAACAAATCTATTTTACGAATCCAGAATCGACACCGCTGAACCTAAATAAACACACAGAAACAGGCAAAACCAAGCCAAACAAACCCATTCTTGAGAAACTAATTTATTGCCAATCACAACATAGCGGTAGAAGGGAATTCAATATGACAACAGAAACAACCACAAAAAATATGGCAGATTTACTGTTCACAGTTTTTTACGGCGCAGTCGGAATCATAGAACTAGGCTACTTCGCGATATCAATCTCTAGTGCACCACTTAACTTACCATTGCTGGGAATACTTGGCTTATTCACAGCCTACAGCATCTACGCAACCAAAAAATGGACAATACCGCTGATAGGCGCAATGCTTATCGTGGGAATCGGATTTGCGGCATCAACCCTTGCAACATCAGTTACACTCGCAGACACGATGCTCCTTAACTTGGCGTTAGTCGGATACATGATAATACTTGCAGTAGCTTCACTTTACATGTATGCAAAACGAGAAAACTTCAACTAAACAATTCCAGTTTTTTGTTTTCCAACTTTTCCAAACAAGATAACACCTATTTCTGCGCCCACAACCACAACTGCTGAGCGTAAGCTTGGTTTACTCCTATTTTGATTCTAAAGCAGAGAAAACGTTCACCGAAACGGTTTCGCCTTCCGGTAGGTCTTCACAGTTTTCAGGAACTATCACATACCCGTTTGCCCTCGCCATTGTTGTAAGAACCCCAGACCCAGTTACCTTAACAGGTTCAGCAAAAAAGCCGCCATCATCTTCGTAAACTCGGACATGCAAAAAGATTCGCCGCCCTAAAGCACCTGCAACGCGTCTGGTTAGTTTTGCTTTGATAACGGGTCGTGGCTCGGTTACTCCCAACAGTTTGAGCAACACAGGTCGGGTGAACAACTCAAACCCGACTGTGCCTGAGGCGGGGTTTCCGGACAAAACAAAAACGGGTTTACCGTTCAAGACCGCAAGCCCAGTTGACATACCAGAACGTATTGCAACGCCGTGAACAACCATCCCAGCGGGGTCTATCCTAGTTACGGCTAAAGGAACCAAATCGGGGTGCCCAACACTTGTTCCGCCTGTTGTGATAACAGCGTCTGCATTCTGTAAACCCTCCAAAAGTTTGGAGGTTATTATGTCTAGGTCGTCTTTGGCTAAACCCAAATCCAAAACATGTGTGCCTAACTCGTTACATAACATGGTGAACATCAAACGGTTGGTTTCCACAATTTTGCCGTATTCAAGCTTGTTGCCCAGTTCCACAAGTTCGTTCCCAGTAGCCAATATCTCAACTTTAGGTCTGCGAACAACACACACATCTGTTTCGTTTAACGCCGCCAGCAACGCCAGATGGTAAGGATTCAAACGAACGTTGGCGGGTACGGCTACCGCGCCTTTGGTTATGTCTTCACCTTTTTTTGATATATTCCGCGCAGGAGTAACATTTGCAGTTACCTCGATTTTGTCTTCCGCTTTTTTGGTATACTCAAGCATAACAACCGCATCTGCACCATCAGGAACGGGGTTACCAGTCCACAATTCTTTTGCAGTGTTCTCTTGGACGTTTCCTTGCGTGAGCATGAAAGTTTTTGGCTTAACCGCGGATACACCAAAGGTGTCCTTGGCTCTAACCGCGTAACCATCAACCGCAGAACGGTCAAATTGGGGCAAATCATATTTTGCGTATATGTCCTGAGCAGTGACCCGCCCATTTGCTGCGGATATTGGGGTTTGTTCAGAACCTAACGTTTTGGGTTGTAGTTTTTCTAAAAAAGTTTGCAGCGCGTCATCCACGTCTGTGAGTTTTTCAAATCCCTTAAGCCGCGCCAAAGTCAAACCCAACCAAAAATCAGAGGGTTAGACTAAAAAAAGTTGTTGTAACAAAACTGGACCGAACTCTGCCGACTATTTGCTGCGGATGTATGACGGTTTTGTGAAATAGCGAACGTAAACTAATACGGCTATTGCTGAAATCCCCGCAGCGGCGTTCTGGCAAAAGATGTACCCGACCATTAGGTCGCTTTCGGTTAAGGATGAGGTAGTTGCCCGTAGTAACCATTCGAAACCGTTTCCGAATGCTGTTGCTACTCCATTTAAGCCGCCTGCGATTGGAGCCAACGCGTTGGCTAGTCCTTGCATTATGCCTTGTGCAGGCGAAGTTGTGAGGTACAGGTTAACCGCAAAATCTGTGAAAATTCGTGGGTATACGATTACTGCAAAAAAGATGATTGACAACAAAAAGATGACCATTACAGCCAGAATGTTTTCTAGGGCTAGGCGGTCAAAAGATAGACGTTTCTGAGCAGATGAGTCAATGTCATCAAAAATGGTGCCAAAAAAGTTGGACACAGAATCAAGGAAACCCGCCTTTTTTGGTTTGGCGTGTCTGTGTCTGCTGGTTCGTGTTTTTGTTGGTTTAGTTGGAGTTACTCTTCGTGGTTGGTTGGCTACGTGGTTTGTAAGGTATATCCAACTTGAAACCAAGACAACTACCACTGCAACTGGAACAATATGAAACAGTGGGCTGACAGGCAACATGGATAGGTCTGTGAGTCCTGAACCCGCAAAAACTGAGACTATAACAAGTTCAGATACTAGTGCAACAGCAACAAACAAACCGATGATTAACAGACCCTGTGGAGCAGTCCAACTGAAGGCGGTTGGTTCATTTTGTCTTTCAGATGCCATCTGTTTCCCTCGTTACATGCGTGAATTAACAAGACTTGCTTTACGTGTTACTTAGGATAATAATCTTTTCTTATATAATCCTGACGCGTCCCCCAGCAATCCTACTTGTGAAAGCGTCAAACCCACAGTTCAGATAAAGAACGCATCACAAAAATAAACAGAACAGCAAATACAAATTAGTTATCCATAACATTTTAAATCACAATTACACAATTGGGGAAAGGAGACACTGCATGCCCAAGCCGTTGAAAAAAGAATTGTTAAAGCTGTGCAAGGACCATAGCGTGCAGCTTCTGCTAAACAAGTTCTTCAGTGACGAGCTTGAGACATTGAACCCAGTTTTTGATTTGAAAAATGGTTTCAGGTATCCAATTGTGGACGAAATTGTTGGAGAATCAAACGCAGAAAATTTCCTGAATGCCCTGTTTGAAGGCGGAGTTTTAGATAGAAAACTTTACGACAAAATGGTTTACTGTCCATCATGCAGTTCAGCTAATGTTTCTACACATTACACATGCCCAAACTGCAAATCGTTTGACATCAAAAAAAGTGCATTAATCGAACACATAAAATGTGGATACATCGACACAGAAGACCACTTCCAAAAAAATGGGAAACTGTTTTGCCCCAGATGCAACAAAGAATTGGTAACCCCAGATTTGGACTATAACAAAGCAGGAGTCTGGTGCACCTGCAACCAATGTGGCAGAAGCTTTGACATTCCTGTTCCGGCTCATTTCTGCCGTGAATGTAAAGAAAACTTCAGTTTTGATGAAGCCCCATACAAAGATGTTTACGTATACAGTTTGACCCCAGAAACCACCCAAGAAGCCAACAGCGGCTGGATTATCATCGACCCGATAGCCGAGTTTTTGGAAAGCCAGGGTTTCAAGGTGGAAAGACCAGGTTATTTGAATGGCAAATCTGGAACACGGCACATGTTTGATTTGACTGCGGTTTCAGCCGATAAAAGCAATGTAACAGCGATTGATGTTGCAATTTCAACAGATGACGTTGTTTCTGAACAGTCAGTGATTTCCATGTTCGCCAAAATTTTTGATGCCACACCAAACAAAGCATGCCTTGTTGCGGTTCCAAAGATGACTGAAAACGGGAAAAATTTGGCGGTGCTTTACAACATACACTTGATTGAAGCCAAAGACCAAAACGATGCAATTCAAGCATTGAAAACCTGTGCAGCAACAATTTAGGTAAAAATAGTATTTTTTTAGGAATAGACTGCGATGTTTCCGCGTTCTGTTACCACTTTGATTGTGTAGTCGCCTTCAGGTAACGGAATATTATAGCTCAGGTAGTTTTTGATGTCTGCCGAGTTTATGAACAGGTTTATGTCGTAGTGTTGATGCTCGGTTGAGTTAGTTACCCATAACGAGACCAAATGCACAGTTAAGCCTGAATCGTTTTTGAATGTGAACTGGGTTCCATCCACTTTTGCGCGCACACCCAAGAAATCTATGTCGATGTTTGTCTGCGTTGAGTCAACGCCTTGGTCGACTAGCCTGACTTTTATTGTTCCGTTAGAGTGCACATAGTCTTGCCACATATCGGTCAGGTCTACTGCGTAGTAGTCCCACCCAGTTGAAGGAGTATGTCCAAGTGTTGAGTTAAATCCAAGGTTGCTGTATGCGGAAGTGCCCCAGTTATAGGCCTGAAGATACCAACGCTCTCCAGCATCGTTTGCTCTGTATCTTAACTGTATTTGGATGCCTTCAATTTTATCCAAGGGATACGATGACAAATCAACATAGAATACTCCGTTAACATCAAAGGAATACGCGTCGCTGTTTGTGCCAGTTTTTACTGTAACCAAGTCAACACAACCTGTTTTCGCCTTCAAGAGTTCGTGGGCGTACCATCGAATCTGGAATTTTGAAATAAGATAGTGTTTGTCTGTGATTGCTTCTGTGTAATGGTGCCAACCAAGTTTAGGCGCAAGGTGGTTCAAGTCTTGAATGTTGTTCCATGCACTGCCATCAAAATATTGAAGGATTAAGTCGTCGTCTTCAAGGTTGTAGTTGTACCACCAGAAGTCCACATAAATTGTATCTGCACCAGAACAGTCAAGAACTGGAGAAATCAAGTACCCAGACCTGCCTTCTCCACCACCGCCAGCCCAACCGTCAAAATCTGCGGAATATTTTTCGTCATAAGCGTAATCGTTTTCTTTTTTCCAGTCACCAGTTGAATCCCAACCAGAAGGCTGCCAAGTGGCTTCAAAGCTTTCTGCTTTGATAAGTGTAACATTTTTTGAGGAGACCTCAGCTTCGCTAAAGCTTTCGTAACTGCTGTCAACAACTTTTGTGTCTGCATATGTACCACCTGTTTTGGTTCCAGTATTAATGTTGAAATCATGTGTCAGAGTTAACCAAGAAGAATGTGTGACTAATTCAACATCGGTGACGTTTACTGTTTCTTTCATTTTTTCCCAGTCTACTTGGGTCATTTCGTAGTTCCACAGAACAATGTTAGAAACGATAGCCAAGATTATCACTAGGCTGAGGGCAACAACGATTATGTTGCTGATTCCCCGTTTGTTGCGTTTAAATCGGCGACACGTAGTAGTCAACAACTATTGTTCCTCTCCCAGTTACAACTTTAAGCTCATACGCCGAGTCTGGACTCCAACCGTAAGTGACGTTCAGCCAACCATGCTTGCCCTGCTCCAAACTTAGAGGCGTAAAAGTTTGCTGAGTACGGTTCACATAAACGGCGTCCACGGTAATCGCAACCTTGCCTATGTTACGGATATACAAAGAAACATGATCAGGCGTAAACCAGACATCTTCCACAATCAGGCGTTCGCCCATGTTTTCGTGCAGTCCATCAGTGATAACATATGTTGCGGTAACAGCAATCGACATACCTGCCACTGCGATAACAGTCAACAGTAGACTGCTAAGCACGGGAGTTATTCCCCTTCGGTTCCAGATATGTCGTCTCATTTGTTTTTCTCCGTTTACACAACCAATTTGAAGGCTAGAAAACTGCAGATTAACAGGATAACACTATGTTTCAATCCCCCGCCGACTGTTCCTTCACCCATTTTTCCGGCTACAAGACCACCAAAGAAGGCTTGGATTGCGCTCATGTGAAAGAAGAGTCTTCTTGCTTCGTCGGGTTGCATTAACTCGAATTGGTTTAGTTCAAAATCGAGTGTGTCAACAAAGAAGGATTTGAACAACATAATTACGGTGAACAAGAAAACAAAGAACGCCACATATATGATGATAATATATGGTCGGGTCTGAGTTTTACGTTCTTCATCAAATGTTAAAATTGTTTGAACAAAATGTTCCAGAGGCTCAAATACGCGTTCAACTTCTCCACCAGATTCTTGAGCTTGCAGAATCAAAGGAATTGTCTGGCGTATAAGAGCTGTGTCTACTCGTTTGCCCATAGATTTAAGGGCGTCTTCAAAGGATATGCCCCAACTCATCTGGGTTACCATTTTCTGCAGTTCTTTGGTCATAGCGCCATAGTTGCGTTTAGAAGCCTCTTCCAATGCTTGGGGTAAGGTCATTCCGCTTTTTTGGGCTTGAACAATACTCCGAAACAGGTCAGGTAGATATCTGTCCACTGACCGTTTCCAGAGGTGATCCACGTAATCTAGTACAGCGGGAGGAAAAACGGTGATAACTACAGCCAAAAGAAAATACTCATCAAACAATGGACTACCAACAAGCAACAAAACCGCCGTGACGCAGATAGTTACACCTAGGGCACCGGATACAATCCACGCGATTTTCTTTTCCCAAGGTTCAATTCTAGGCATAAAGTCATCTCTTTGGCGAAACCATATCGATTACTACCAGAAAAACTGCAGAACCAACGGGTAAACCGATGTAGGTCAGAAGCTGCAGTATCAAACGGGAATCTAACGAACCAAAACCCCCGCTACCAAGCATTGACATAACCGCAAGCATTACCACAAAGATAAGCGACCCAGCAACCATCAATGTGACATAAAACTCTGCCAAAACACTCAGTGTATCAGAGAACCTTTTCAACGCAACCTGTTTGAGTTTCATGTATTGCTGTGAACGGTTTCTAAGGTATTTTACTAGGTTTCCTCCACCGTGGACAACGGAAATGAATCCTTCTATAAGTTCTTTGAAGTTTTGAGAAGGCGTCCGTTTAGAAGTGTTTTCCAAGGCAGATATTACGTCAAACCCGAACAGTTCCACGTCGCGAACAACGTTTTTTGCTTCCTTGGATACAGTCAACGAATTGTCAACATGTGCCAAAGAACGCCAAATGAAATCTGGGGGCACACCAGCTCCAGCGAGTATTGACATGTACCCCGCAGTGAATGTGAGGTCGTCGTCTAGGCCTCGTTTAAGGGTGTCTGCGCAGTAGCTTGGGTAAATATAGAAGGCAATCACGGTTACTGCTCCGGCGAGTAAACTTATTCCAACCCCAAAAAGAAGCGACAACACCACAGAAAGGTTGAACACAAAAAACAGGAGCAAAGGAACAACAAGCAACACCGACCCTGAAACTGCCAAACCCGCAAGAATAGTGGTGCTAACATATGCTTTGAAGTTGATTCGCATCCCAGACTTTTTTAGGCTACCATCAAGGTCTGTGAATAAAGGAAAGAACCGTGACACTCTGTGCCCAACAAGCTGATACGCAAAAATCTGAGGCTTACTTTTACCAAATTTGATGCGTTCACTTAACCCAGAAGGATTAATTTCCTTGCAAGATTCAGCAGAGGAACGTTTAGGAAAAACGGTTTTGACTCGGTAATAGACCTGCTTTAGCGCCTTTCTAAGTTTGTTTTCAGTCATGTCGATCCAAACCTAGCCCGTCTAAAGACACGTATAGGGTCAACGTAGTACTCTCTGATTACCGAAACAACATCAGTGTATTTGCGAATCCCAGTTTTAACCATCCAATCCAGAATCGTTCTTCTTTGATACAGCTCATCTTGAACCTCTTTTTCGGTGAGCCCATTTCGTTTCATCTTTTCTGCTATGAGGTAACTGTGCCCAGAATAAACGAAGACGTCGTTCCTTGCGTCCCATGTGTAGACGTCGTGTGTTATCAGTTCCTTAGTTTTGGGGTCTAAACCAACAATTTCGGTTATTGTGTGGGTTTTTCGAACAGGTTTTCCATCCACTTCAGTTCGCAACTGCACAGGTATAGCGTTGATCATGGTCAAAAGTGCCCTCGGGATGTTCATTGGCTCAGACTCTAAGCGGTGAATAACAGAGCTAGCCGATTCACCGTGAATAGTGCCCATACCAAGGTGACCCGTAGCCATAGCCTGGAAAAGTGTGTAGGCTTCTTCACCTCGAATCTCACCTACAATCAGGTAGTCGGGTCTTTGCCTTACCGCTGCCTTCAAAAGGTCAAATAATGTAACGTTTCCAGCTTCTTTCTCGCTGTGACCAAAACCCACCCGTGCAACGGATGGAATCCAGTTTTCATGGGGCAGATTTAGTTCAGCGGTGTCTTCGACGCTAACCAGTTTAAGTCCAGGTTTAATGAACATCGAAAAACAGTTCAGTATTGTTGTTTTTCCTGATGCAACTCCTCCAGCAACCAGAAAAGATGCCCTGTTTTCTATGGCGTACCAAAAATATGCTGCCATCTCAGAGGAAAGGGTGCCAAGCGAGATAAGGTCAGATATTGTAAGTGGGTCTAACCGGAAACGGCGTATGGTGAAGGTTGAGCCTCTTCGTGTGATTTCGTTTCCGTAGGTCATTTGAATACGGCTGCCATCAGGCAAAGAGGCATCCAGTATTGGCATTGCAAGTGAAATGTTCTTTTTTGCCAAGTATGCTAAACGAACTATGTACGAGTTTAGTTCTTCACTAGTCTGGAAAATGATGTTGGTTTGAAGGGACTCGTAATCGCGGTGCCAAACATATAGGGGCACGTTTACGCCATCGGCTGAAATGTCTTCGATAAGGGGGTCTTTCATTAGTGCGTCAATTTTTCCGTAACCCAAAAAGTCGCGTACAACATAATACATGAATTTGTCGATGGAATCTTCATCGATTTTAAGGCGGTAGTCTTTGATGATTTCAAGTATCTTTGCTTTGAGGTATTCCTCGGCTTTTTCTTGTGTGCCGATTTCTTTGAGGTTTACGTCGATTTCTTCCACGAGCAACGTTTTTACTTCTTTTAGTTGCGCCTCTTCGTCGGGAAGCAGGGTTGGCTCGATTAGTTCATACCTCATTTGGTGAGTTTTCGGGTCTGTAACAACCGCCGCGAAGACGTGAGGCTCATGAATTGGGTATACCTCTCGAAAAACTGAGGCTCTTTTTCCGAGTACAGGTTTTGAGTTTGTTGTCATTTAGCACTCACGTTTGTTGTGGTTTTTCAGTTAATCCACTGGCATTTTTGATGGAACTGGGTCATGGATTCACTAGAAAAATAGGGCATATTAAGACTTAATAAAACCTATGTATCTAAAATCAGTTAAACAAAAACCACAAACAAAACTAAACACCCCAAAAAGGCGACTCGATACGCATAATCTCGATAAACTCGTTTAACACATCAATTTCGTCAGACGTCAAACGGTCCTGAAACTTCTTGAGCAAAACACGCGCATGAGCTTCGGGAACACGAACATAGTATGTTTCGCCTTCATGGATGTTACGGTCAACAACAGGTTTAGCCAAAGAAACAGCAACCTCCGCACCAATAGATGCTTCAGAAGCGGGTTTGCCTTTTTCTTGAATCTGCAGGATTTCACCTATGTTTCGTCCATCTGTTTTGGTGAGCGTCTGTTTTGGGTGTATTTTTCCGCCTAAAACCTCAACACCAATTACCGCAGGTTTAGCTTTACGGAAAACATAACCTGGAAGAAACTTGATTTTAGCGGGTTTAACTAGACGGTCAAACTCGTCTTCAAGACGTTCTTCATCCTCTTTGTGCATCCAATTCAGGTACTCATCAATAAGGGCATAGATGGTACGCTCATTGAAAATGGGAACGTCACGGTTTTTTGCTTCTTCTTCCGCGTCAGGTAATACTTTGACGTTAAAAGCCAAAATAACACCATGCAACGGGTTACGTTCCTTAACAATCGAAGCCTCAGTAACGTCCCGTCTGGATACGTCACCAACATCAGCCAGTTTTATTGGAACATCACTTCGTTTCAAACTCTCTGCTATTGCCTCAAGTGAACCTAAAGCATCAGTCTTCAGGACAACACCATCCAAATCGGTGGCAATCCTGATTTGTTGAACCTCTTCAGAAACCAGTTCCACGTAATCGTCAAGACGGTCCAGTGAAGGAACAGAATACAAAGGAGCACCAGCCAAGGCATCTTCAAGATTTGGTGCAGCAATCTTTATTCCAGCCGCCGCAGAAACCGAGGCAACTGAAGAAAACTTGTCCCGTGGGTCGCGAGATCGGAA